>NZ_VRVG01000090.1:0-22367 GCF_008040085.1 Methylobacterium sp. WL7
TCCTGGACCCGGGGGCGCGGCGAGCGTCCCCGGGTCCAGGAGGCTCGGCTCGGGCGCCGTCGCGGGGGCGGCGAAGTCCTCCTGCGCCGCCGCCGGCCGCGGCACCAGGGCCAGGGCGGCGAGCAGCGCGGCCTGTACGGGTCTCACGCGGGCGGGCTCCAGGGTGTCTCGGTCACGGGGGTCAGCGGGCCCCGACCCTCGAACCACGACAACACGTTGTCGACCACGAGTTGGGCCATCGCCGTGCGGGTATGCTCGGAGGCGGAGCCGACATGCGGCAGCAGCACGGTATTGTCGAGGGCGGCCAGCTCCGCCGGCACGTGCGGCTCATTCTCGAACACGTCGAGGCCGGCCTCCAGGATCGTGCCCGCCTGAAGCGCGGCGATCAGCGCGGCCTCGTCGACGAGGCTGCCGCGGGCGACGTTGATCAGGATGCCCTCGGGTCCCAGCGCCTCCAGGACGGGGGCATCCACCAGCTTGCGGGTGTCGTCACCCCCGGGGGCGACCACGATCAGGATGTGGACCGCCCGCGCCATGGCGATCAGGCTATCGTGATAGGTGTAGGCGATGCCCGCCTTCCGGCTGCGGCCGTGATAGTCGATCGTGACGCCGAAGCTCTCGAGCCGATGGGCGATCGCCTGCCCGATCCGGCCGAGCCCCAGGATGCCGACCCGTCTCCCGCGCAGGGACGCGGTGAGCGGGAACGGCGCCTTCGGCCAATGGCCCGCGCGCAGGTAGCGGTCGGCCTGCGGGAGCCGCCGGACGGTCGCCAGCACGAGGCCGACGGCGAGGTCGGCGACCTCGTCGGTGAGCACGTCGGGCGTGTTGGTGACGACGATGCCGCGCCGATGCGCCTCGGCCGCGTCGACGCCGTCGTAGCCGACGCCGAAATTGGCGATCAGTTCGAGCTTCGGCAGCTTGTCCATCAGGGCCGCATCGACCTGACCGCCGACGCAGAGCCCCCGGATCCGGGGGCCGATCTCGGCCAGCTTGGCCTGCGGATCCGCGACGCCCGCGAGCCGGTGCACGGTGAAGCGCGCCTCGAAGGCGGCCTCGACCAGCGGATGCATCGTCTTGAGCAGCAGGATCTCGGGCGGCGCTTCGGACATCTCACACTCCCTGTTCGGCCGGCCGCTGCTGCGACCGGCGGTTTGGATCCGGCATAGGGCCTGCCCCCGGTCCGGCGCCAGCCGTGCCGGGCCCCGGGCCGTGACATCCGGCGACCGGCGCCGAGCGGCAGGGCGAAGACACGACGGGACCTGGACACGACGGGACCAGGATACGACGAGACGAGGACTCGCCTCTTTCGAAATTCGCCCGCGATGCCTACTAAGGAAGGCGCCTTATCGCGAGAGTTCTGCACCGATCCCATCCGAAGACGAAAACCGATGACCAGCCCGCGCACCCTCTACGACAAGATCTGGGACGACCACGTCGTCGATGTCCAGCCGGACGGCACCAGCCTCCTCTACATCGACCGGCACCTCGTTCACGAAGTCACGAGCCCGCAGGCGTTCGAGGGCCTACGCGTGGCCGGCCGCAAGGTGCGCCATCCCGAGAAGACGCTGGCGGTGGTGGACCACAACGTCCAGACCACCGACCGGTCGAAGGGCATCGACGACCCCGAGAGCCGCACCCAGCTCGAGGCGCTGGCCGAGAACGTGCGCGACTTCGGCATCGAGTTCTACGACGCCCTCGACGTGCGCCAGGGCATCGTCCACATCATCGGTCCCGAGCAGGGCTTCACGCTGCCCGGCCAGACCATCGTGTGCGGGGATTCGCACACCTCGACGCACGGCGCCTTCGGGGCGCTGGCCCATGGCATCGGCACCTCGGAGGTCGAGCACGTGCTCGCCACGCAGACGCTGGTGCAGAACAAGGCCAAGAACATGCGCGTCACGGTGGACGGCGCGCTGCCGCCCGGCGTGGGCGCCAAGGACATCATCCTGGCGATCATCGGCGAGATCGGCACGGCGGGCGGCACCGGCCACGTGATCGAGTATGCCGGCGAGGCGATCCGCGCCCTCTCGATGGAGGGGCGGATGACCATCTGCAACATGTCGATCGAGGGCGGCGCCCGCGCCGGCCTGGTGGCGCCGGACGCCACGACCTACGCCTACGTCAAGGACCGTCCGAAGGCCCCCAAGAGCGCGGCGTTCGACAAGGCCCGGGCCTACTGGGAGAGCCTGCTCACCGATGAGGGCGCGTTCTTCGACCGCGAGGTGCGCCTGGACGCCGCGAGCCTGCCGCCGATCGTCAGCTGGGGCACCAGCCCGGAGGACGTGATCTCGGTGCGCGGCCGCGTGCCTGATCCGGCGGCGATCGCGGACGAGAACAAGCGGCAGTCCAAGGAGAAGGCGCTGGCCTACATGGGCCTGACCCCGGGCACGCCGATCACCGACATCACCCTGGACCGGGTGTTCATCGGCTCCTGCACCAACGGCCGGATCGAGGACCTGCGGGTCGTCGCCCAGATGGTCGAGGGCCGCAAGGTGCACGAGAGCGTCTCCGCCATGGTGGTGCCGGGCTCGGGCCTGGTGAAGGCGCAGGCCGAGGCCGAGGGCATCGACCGGGTGCTGAAGGCCGCGGGCTTCGATTGGCGCGAGCCGGGCTGCTCCATGTGCCTCGGGATGAACGCCGACCGGCTCAACCCGCTGGAGCGCTGCGCCTCGACTTCGAACCGCAACTTCGAGGGCCGTCAGGGTCATCGCGGACGCACGCACCTCGTCTCGCCGGCCATGGCGGCGGCAGCCGCGGTCGCCGGCCGGTTCGTGGACATCCGCGACTGGCCGCGCGGCTGAGGCGCAAAAGGCACAAATCGCGATTGACGGACCCCACGTGTCCGCCTAAACGAAGCCGTCGCCGGCCAATGGCCGACGGCGAGCCCAGGTGGCGGAATTGGTAGACGCGCTGGTTTCAGGTACCAGTCTTGCAAGAGGTGAAGGTTCGAGTCCTTTCCTGGGCACCATCAGCCGCCTAAAGCGCTGATCCGCACAACTCTCTCCCCAGACCATGACACGAGACCGGCCATCACAGCCGGTCGGCGCCGCTTCGGATCCCTGTCGATCGAAGCCGCATGTCGTCATCCGAACCCAGCTTCGCGCGACCGAGACCTGTCACGACGGGGCCGCGCGCCGTATCCCGGTGTCGCCCGATTCGCGCTGGCCGCATGGCCGGCAGGCCGGAAGGAGAATCACCGGATGACGAAGTTCTCCGCGACGCTCGCGGCGGCGTTGCTCATGGCCGCGTCGCCCGGCCAGGCCGCCGATGCCCAGCCGCAGGTCCATGCGGACGAGGGCGACCTCGCCGAGAAGATCGTGGGGACCTGGGAACTCGTCTCCTACCAGGTCGAGGACAAGGCGACCGGGTCGCTGATCGACGCGATGGGCAGCGCGCCGCGGGGCCGGGTGATCTTCACCCCGGATGGCTGGGTCGCGTTCAACCTCGAGGGCACCGACCGCAAGCCGGCCGAGACCGATGCCGACCGCGCCGCGCTGATGAAGACGCTGGTCGCCTATATCGGCCGCTACCGGATCGAGGGCGACCAATGGATCACGACGGTCCAGACCGCCTGGGCTCCGGAATGGGTCAACACCGAGCAGCGGCGGACGATCAAGATCCACGGCGACGAAGCGGACGTGACGACGCCCTGGCGGATCATGCCCAACTGGGACGCCGGCCGCCTCTCGCGCAGCATCATCCGGTTCCGGCGCAGCCGATAAAGGCGGCGTCCGCCATGACGCGCGCGCACGCCCCGCATGTTCCGGACAGGACAGGCGGCGGCGTTTGTCCTACACCACAGATTGTCCTTTCAGACCTCATCCTCTAAGACGCGGGGAACACGCCGCCGCGCCAGATCGGCCGGCGTCTTTTCACCGTCGAGACTCGCCGATCACCGCGCGGTCTCCGGATCGAGTCTCGGCTCTATTCGGCGCAGCCACGTCGAACCCGGCCATCAACTCGGAAAAGACGCTTCGATCCGGCCCTGCACTTCCGGAAGCTGCTTTCGGAAGCAACAACGGCGCCCAAGACAATAAACGATCGCATACGATCGATCACGCGCTGCGTGCCGCATCATCCGCGGGGGAACGTTCTGGAAGGCTGGATGCGCGGGGCTCCCGTCGCGTCGATCCGACGCCTTCTGTGCCGGGACGTGCCAGCCGTGCATGTCCGGTCCGCAACCGATGAGATGTGGCGATGCGTGCCGACGACACCAACAAGCCCCGGTCCCCGCGCGACTCGCTCGCCTTCAGCCGGCGCCAGCTCCTCGGGACGGCGGCCACCGGGCTCGCCGCGGCCTCGCTGCCGAGCGCCCTCGCGTTCGCCGACAGCGCCGACACCAAGGTCGATGTGCTGCTGATCGGCGGCGGCATCATGAGCGCGACGCTCGGCGTCTGGCTGAACCAGCTCGAGCCCACGTGGTCGATCCAGATGGTCGAGCGCCTGGATCAGGTCGCCCTGGAGAGCTCGAACGGCTGGAACAACGCCGGCACCGGCCACTCGGCGCTGGCCGAGCTGAACTACACCCCGGAGAAGAAGAACGGCCAGGTCGAGATCGCCAAGGCGGTGGAGATCAACGAGGCGTTCCAGGTCACGCGCCAGTTCATGGCCTCGCTGGTCAAGACCGGGGTGCTGAAGAACCCCCACGCCTTCATCAACTACACCCCCCACATGAGCTTCGTCTGGGGCGACGACAACATCGCCTACCTGCGGAAGCGCTGGGAGGCCCTGAAGGCCAGCCCGCTGTTTGCCGGCATGGAATTCTCCACCGATCCGGAGCGGCTCAAGACATGGGTGCCCCTGATGATGGAGGGGCGTGACCCGAACCAGAAGGTGGCCGCCACCTGGTCGCCGCTCGGCACCGATGTCGAGTGGGGCGAGGTCACCCGCCAGTACGTCGCCCACCTGCAGGGCCAGCCGACCTTCAAGCTGAGCCTCTCCACCGAGGTCGAGGGCATCACCAAGAACGCCGACGGCTCCTGGCGGGTGACCTCCCGCAACATCAAGGACGGGTCGCGGCGCAGCGTCGATGCCAAGTTCGTGTTCATCGGCGCCGGCGGCGGCGCCCTGCACCTGCTGCAGAAGTCGGGCATCCCGGAGGGCGAGGATTACGCCGGCTTCCCTGTCGGCGGCTCGTTCCTGATCAACGAGAACCCGGACGTCGCGACGCTGCACCTCGCCAAGGCCTACGGCAAGGCGTCGGTCGGCTCGCCGCCGATGTCGGTGCCGCACCTGGACACGCGGGTGCTCGGCGGCAAGCGCGTGATCCTGTTCGGACCGTTCGCGACCTTCTCGACCAAGTTCCTGAAGGAGGGCTCGTATCTCGACCTGCTCAGCTCGACCACGACCAGCAACATCTGGCCGATGGTCCGGGTCGGCATCGACGAGTATCCGCTGGTCGAGTACCTGGCCGGCCAGCTCATGCTGTCGGACGACGACCGGATCGCGGCCCTGCGCGAGTACTTCCCGAAGGCCAAGAAGGGGGAGTGGCGCCTCTGGCAGGCGGGTCAGCGCGTGCAGATCATCAAGCGGGACCCGAACAAGGGCGGCGTGCTGAAGCTCGGCACCGAGATCGTCAACGCCAAGGACGGCAGCATCGCCGCCCTGCTGGGCGCCTCCCCGGGCGCCTCGACGGCGGCGCCGATCATGCTGCAGGTGCTGGAGAAGGTGTTCGCCAAGAACGTCGCCACGCCCGAGTGGCAGGCGAAGATCCGGCAGATCGTCCCGAGCTACGGCACGAAGCTCAACGACGACCCCGCCCGGGTCGCCCAGGAATGGGCCTACACCAGCGAGCAGCTGCAGCTGCCGGCGCCGCCCCGGATCGACACGGCAGCGCTCAAGCCCGTGCCGGCGAGCAGCACCGTGCTGAACAGCAGCGACACGCCGGTCCCGGCGCCGGTCCACGATCTCGCACCCTGAGCGCGATCACCCCCTCAGGCCTCGTGCGGACGCACGGGGCCCGGGGCCGGCGGCGTCTCGCAGGCCCTCCCGGATCGGGCTCGGACGGGTGGCTCTACCGGGCGGCGCCGTGGGCGATGTGCAGCCAGCCGAAATCCACCGGATAGCCGAGGCCGTGCAGCATCTTGACCCGCTTCCACGAGGCCGTGCGGGCCGAGCCGGCGTCCTGTCCGGCCTCGATCTCCGCGGATTCCATCTCCTGGAGCTCGCGGGTCAGCTCCTCGCGCAGCCCGGTCGCCTTCATGGCCCCGAGGGCCGCGGTGAAGGCCTGTTCGGTCACCCGCACCTGATCGCAGATTTGACGCACGCTCATCAGTCCTGAGCCCTTTCGCACTGCTTGAAGACCGCTGTTTCGCAGTCACCGGACCTTAGCATCCGCGGCAGCAACGTTAGATGTACGTCTTTGGTGCAGACAGGTTTAGTATCCAGCGTGGTAAAGCCGGCCTGCTGGAGCGCTCGCCGCCGAGGCGGTTCCCGGTACGGCGTCAGCGGACGCGTCGAACGCAGGGCTGCGTGCCGTTCCAGACGATGGCCGCCGGCTTTCGGGAAAAGGCGATGCGGCGCAGGCGTCTAGCGCAGCGGCAGCCAGCCGAGGGGGCGCGTCACCCGGGACGGGCGGCGCCAGCGCCGCTTGCGTCCGAACGTCCTGCGCGGGTCGAGGATGCCGGATCCGAGATCATCCTTCTGGATGATCCGGGGCTGCACCGCGGCACCGATGGCCACCAGGGCGGCCGATCCGACCAGCGCCATGATCGCGGCCCCCCAGAAAAGACTCTCGAACATCTGGTCCTTCCCGCCGGTATTTCCTCTTATAGGCCTGAAGTCTGATCGAAATTGCGGCAGAAGCTAGACTGCGCAGATTATTTTGCACACTTATCAGTATCGCCGGGGATGGATTTGTGGGGGGCAACCCTTGCGGCGGGCCGTTTCCGCCGCGGCGATCCCCGTGAGCATGGCCGAGGCCGGGGCGCGCGCGGCGGCAGCGGGGTGCGCCTGATCCGGCCCACCCGAACGCCACGCCCCGCACGCCCCGGCGGCCGAGGTTGCAAATTTTACGAAGCGTTCATCCTGCGGGTGTCCACTTTACGCCACCAAGGCCAGGCAAGCCTTCGGTGGACCATGCCACCCGCGACGGGCCGAGAACCGGCTCACAGGACAGATCACACAACAGGGATCCGAGACCGATGCCGCGCAAGACCGACACGACACCGCAAGAGCCGATCATGGAGCTGTGGCGGATCCTGGCGCTGGCGCTGATCGTCGCCGCCGGGATGCTGTTCGTCCATCTGGTCGTCCCCACCGAGGCCGAGGCCCTCGACAGACCCGCGAGCGCCGTCGCGCTGGGCTGACGCGGGCATAGCGGCGGCCACCTCCATCGATCAGCGCGGCTGGGGCCACAGGCCGGCCGGGTCCAGGCACCCCGTATCGCCGACCAGGTCCGGCGGCGTCAGCCCGATCAGCAGGGCGATGCTCAGGACGACGACGGCGAGGATCAGGGCGAACTCGACGCGCTTCGGATCGATCCACGTCGATCGCAGCACGAGGCATCCGGCGGTGAACGTCGCGGCCTCCGCAAGGGGAAGGATCTGGGCCAAGGCCACGCGCGGCGGCCCGGGCCGGAACCTAATCCTGCCCCGCCGGCCTCGCACCGGCCGAATCCAGCGCGGCGGTGGCGGCCCGCATGTCCCGGCGGGCCTGCGCGATGGCCGCCGTCTTCGCGTCGCCCTGCGCGTTGAGCGCTTCCAGGAACGCGAGCCAGTCGGCGCGGGCCTGGGTCGGGATTTCCCCGTCGAGCTTCTGCCGGAGTTGGGCGACCCGTCCGTCCGGGGTCGCGGCGGCGGGCGCCGCGGCGTCGGTGTCGTAGACCCCCACCGCGCACATCTGGTCGCCGGCCTTGGTGTAGTAGGTGGTCTTGGGCTCCTCGATCGTGCTGCCCGGCTTCGGGAACAGGTAGTGGATCACCGCGACCTGGCCCGTCTTGGCCGTGTCCAGCATCGTCTGGATGAAGCGGTTGCCGGTCCTGTCGTGCAGGTCGCGCACGTCGTGCCCCTGCAGGATCGGGTTCGGGTGGGCGGTCATCACGCCGTCCGGTCCGACGCAGAACACGTAGGTGTCCGCGGTCCGGAAGCCGTTCGCCCCCGCGGTGAAGGCGGCCAGCGCCTTGTCCCGGTCGGCCTGCAGCGCCTGGCTGACGCGCCCGAGCATCCAGGAAGCGAAGCCGTTGGGGCTCGGATCGTCGCAGGCGGTCGGCGCTTCTCCGTCGCCGCAGGCGCGCGCACTCGTCGGCGCCTGCGCGACACAGATCAGTGTCGCCGCCAGCAAAGCTGCCCGCAGAGCCATATGACTCTCCTGAGATCAATATAATCGCTCAACCTCAGCGATAAAATACCGTCTCGACTGATTATGCAAGCAGGCATGATTGTTGTCGCGCGCTGCGACGCGCGACCGGACGACCCCGGCCGACGCGGCGTCCGAGGCGA
Organism: Methylobacterium sp. WL7; assembly: GCF_008040085.1. NCBI lineage: Bacteria > Pseudomonadati > Pseudomonadota > Alphaproteobacteria > Hyphomicrobiales > Methylobacteriaceae > Methylobacterium > Methylobacterium sp. WL7. The sequence continues at coordinate 8,439 of NZ_VRVG01000090.1, forward strand.
GGCCGGACGCGCGGCCTACTGCATCGGCAGCGGCATAGCCTCGACGGCGATCTCGCCGATCCCGCGGGCGGCGAGGGAAGCGCGCAACGGCGCGGTCAGGCAGGTGCCGGCCGTGAAGGCGCCGTGCACGGCCCCGTCCGGGTCCGCATTCCGCCGGGCCGGGCCGATCAGCTGGATCACGCGCCGGGCGATGGCGGGCGCCGGATCGATCCAGGTCACCGGCCAGGGCGCCAGCGCTTCGAGGCGCGGCAGCAGCAGCGGATAGTGGGTGCAGGCGAGGCAGACCACGTCGGTGCGCCGTCCGTCAGCCTCGGTGACGAAGCAGGGCGCGATCTCGGCGGCCAGGGCGGCATCGTCGATGGGTGCGCCGGCGAGTTCGGCCTCGGCGAAGCCCGCGAGGTTCGGCGAGCCGACCAGCGTCACCGAACAGGATCCGGCATAGGTCGCGATCAGATCGTGCGTGTAGGAGCGCGCCACCGTGCCGGGCGTGGCGAGCAGCGTGATCAGGCCCGAGCGCGTCGCGGCGGCGGCCGGCTTGATCGGCGGCACCACGCCGACGAACGGCGTCGCGAAGCGCTGGCGCAGGGCCGGGAGGACCAGGGTCGAGGCGGTGTTGCAGGCGATGACCACCAGGTCCGGCCGATGCGTCGCGACGAGCTGCTCCATCACCGCGAGCACCCGGGCCACGAGCGTCGCCTCGCCGAGCCGCCCGTACGGGAAGGCGGCATCGTCGCCGGCATAGACGTAGCGGCCGTCCGGCCGGGCGCGGCGCACCGCATCGAGGACCGTCAGGCCGCCCAGGCCGGAATCGAACACCAGGATGGTCGGCTCCGGGGACGCGCGAAACGCCGCGGGGGACAAGCTGGCCCCGGCCATCAGATCGATCCGCATGGAAATTCTGGACTCCGCACTCAGCGCCTCGAATCTCGGTGGCGAGGGTTAAGGCCTCCTCACTGCGGCGCAAGAAAGACCCGCGCTTTCACGTTCTCCCCGTTAACCCCCGCGCCTCCGGCGGCGAATGAGGCGAACGAACCGGGCGCAGGTGGAATCACCAGCGGAGGTTGTCTGACCACCGCGGGGACATATCTTCTGCGACCACGCTGGGCGTCGATAAGACGATCCCAGGAGAGACGTCATCAAGGGAAGATCCGCATGGCAGCCACGGCGGCACTCCGCTCCGGCGACACGCGCACGCAACCGGCAGCGGCTTTCCCGCCCCCGCCCGTGACGGCCCGGCCGATCGACCGCGCCGCCTGGATCGCCGCATTCCGCTTCGTGCGCAGCGAGACCGAGCGCCGCGCCGCGCCGCTCTCTGCGGAGGACCAGCAGGTCCAGTCGATGGCCGATGCCAGCCCGACCAAGTGGCACCGGGCGCACGTATCGTGGTTCTTCGAGCAGTTCCTGCTGCGCGAGCACCTGCCGGGCTACGCCATCTTCGACGAGCGCCTGCATTACCTGTTCAACTCGTACTACGTGGCGGCCGGCCCGCGGCAGCCGCGGATCCAGCGGGGCATGATCACCCGGCCGACCATGGACGAGGTGACGGCCTACCGGGCGCATATCGACCGGGCGGTGGAGTCGCTGCTCGGCCAGGCCTCCGAGAGCGCCCTGGAGGGCGTGCTGCCGATCCTGGAGATCGGGCTGTACCACGAGCAGCAGCACCAGGAGCTTCTGCTCACCGACATCCTGCACGCCTTCGCGCAGAATCCCCTCGGGCCGGTTTACGATGCCGGCTGGCGCTTCCCGGCGGCCTCCGGGCAGACCGGTCAGGCCCCGCTCGCCCGCGGCATCGCCTGGATCGGACATACCGGAGACGGGTTCTCGTTCGACAACGAGTCGCCCCGCCACGAGGCGCTGATCCTGCCCGGCCGGATCGACAAGGCGCTGGTCACCAACCGCGAATGGCTCGCCTTCATGGAGGCGGGGGGCTACGCCAAGCCGGAATTGTGGCTCTCGGACGGCTGGTACGCCGGCCAGGCCGAAGGCTGGGAGGCGCCGGGCTATTGGCGCCGGGACGGCGACGGCTGGGCGACCATGACGCTCGGCGGGGTGCGGCCGGTGGATCTCGAGGCGCCGGTCACCCATGTCAGCTACTACGAAGCCGACGCCTATGCCCGGTGGGCCGGCCGCAGCCTGCCGACCGAGTTCGAGTGGGAGGTGGCGGCGCGGGACGGCGCCCTGCCGGACGCGTTCGGCCTCGTCTGGCAATGGACCCGCAGCGCCTACACCGCCTATCCGGGCTACCGGCCGTTGCCGGGGGCCCTGGGCGAATACAACGGCAAGTTCATGGTCAGCCAGTTCGTCCTGCGCGGCTCGTCGGTGGCGACGCCCGAAGGCCACGCCCGGCTGCCCTACCGCAACTTCTTCTATCCGCATCAGCGCTGGCAGTTCACCGGCCTGCGCCTCGCCGACGCCGCCTAGAGCCGTTCCCGATCGCGTTGCAATCGGGAACGGCTCTCAGTCCTTGGTCCAACGCGCTCGCTTACGCCGAACCGGTATCCATTTCAGCGGCGAGCGCTCGAAGCGCCCCGGAGCCTCCCTTGACCGTCAAGCCCAGCTTCTCCGACGCGACCGCGGTCGCCCTGGACACACCGGAACTCGCCTTCCTGGCCGACGTGCGGGACGGCCTGTCCCGCCCGCAGAAGGCGCTCGCGCCGAAGTATTTCTACGACACGGCCGGCTCGGACCTGTTCGAGGCGATCACGCGCCTGCCGGAATACTACCCGACCCGCACGGAGGTCGGGATCCTCGACCGCAGCGGCCCCGAGATGGCCGCGCTGCTGCCGGCCAAGGCCGCCCTCGTCGAGTTCGGCAGCGGCTCGACCATCAAGCTGCGCCGCCTGCTGCGCCACCTCGACAAGCTCGCCGCCTACGTGCCGGTGGACGTCTCGGGCGAGTTCCTGCGGGCGCAGGCGGACGTGCTGAGCGGCGACTTCCCGCATCTGCGGGTCGAGCCGGTGGCCGCCGACTTCACCCGCGACTTCGACCTGCCCGCGAGCCTCGCCGGCATGCCCCGGGCCGGCTTCTTCCCGGGCTCGACCATCGGCAACTTCGAGCCCGCCGAGGCCGAGGACCTGCTGCGGCGGTTCGGGCGCATCCTGGGGGAGGGCGCCCACATGATCGTGGGCGTCGACCTCGTGAAGGATGCCGCGATCCTGGAGAACGCCTATGCGGATGCAGCAGGCGTGACGGCCGCGTTCAACCTCAACCTCCTCACCCGGATCAACCGGGAGCTCGCCGGCCGCTTCGATCTCGGCGCCTTCTCACACCGGGCGGTGTTCAACCCGGGGCCCTCGCGGATCGAGATGCACCTGGTCTCGCAGCGTGCGCAGGATGTCGGGATCGGCTCCGAGACCTTCGCGTTCGCGGCCGGCGAGACGATCCACACCGAGAGCAGCTACAAGTACACGGTCGAGACCTTCCGGGCCCTGGTGGAGCGGGCCGGCTGGACCTGGATCCAGGTCTGGACCGATCCGGAGGGGCTGTTCTCGGTTCACGCCCTCCGGCAGGATTGAACCCCGGCGCGTCGGGCCGGCACTTGGGGCCGGCACTTGGGGCCGGCACTTGGGGTGAAGGACGGCCGGATGCGTTTCAGCCCGCGCTGGTTCTACCTCGTGGCGCCGGGGCTCGGCGCCCTGGCCGGCCTGCTCTACGGATCGCTGTTCGCGGTCGGCCCGCTGCTGGGCTCGGCGATCCGGGGCGCGATCATCGGGACGCCGATCCTGCTCTACGAGCGCGGGCTGCTGTGGCGGCAGATGCGGGAGCGGGTGCGTCAGCTGGCGACGCCGCTGTTCCTGCTCGCCACCGTGGCGCTCTACATCGCCCTGATCGTGGCCGGCAACGCGGTCGCCAGCACCGTGCTGAACCGCCTGTTCCGCTTCATGTACAGCGAGCGGAACGCGATGCTGATGACGGAATCCGGCCTGCTCTACGGGCTCGCGATCTCGGTCCTCGTGGTGTTCGTGTTCCGGGTGCGCGACCTGATCGGTCCCGGCGTCTTCGCCAACCTGCTGATCGGCCGCTACCATCGGCCGATCAGCGAGGAGCGGATCTTCCTGTTCCTCGACGTGACCGGCTCGACCCGCTTCGCCGACCGCCACGGCGACCGCGCGGCGCAGGCCTATCTCGGGCAGGTCTTCAACGCGCTGGCCCTGCCGGTCTCGCGCTTCCGGGGCTCGATCGACGACTATATCGGCGACATGGCCCTGGTCACCTGGACGATCGAGCGGGGCACGCGCGACGCGGCCTGCCTGCGCTGCGTCTTCGCGTTCGCCGAGCAGCTCGCCGACGAGGCCGACGCCTGGACGAAGCGGTTCGGGCAGGTCCCGGAATTCCGTGCCGCCCTGCATTGCGGCTCGGTGGTCACCGCCGAGATCGGGCTCGAGCGCCACAAGATCGCGTATTTCGGCGACGTCGTGAACACCACCGCCCGGCTGGAGAGCCTGTCCAAGAGCCTCGGCGTGCACGTGCTGGTCTCGGCCGACCTGCTCGACCGGATCGGCCCGCTGCCGCCCGACCTCGTGGCTGAAGATCTGGGATCCCACACCCTGCGCGGCCGGGAACAGCCGCTGGCCGTGGCGGCGATCCGAACCCGGATCTAGGCGCCCAGCACCTTCGGCACCTCCCGGGCGGCGCGCTCGCCGTCGAGGGTGGCGCCGCCGACCGTCATAGCGCCGCCGCCGGCGAGGGCTTCGCCGGCGAAGAACATCCGGCCGCCGACCGGTTCGCGCAGGCGCTCGCGGGCCTCGGCATGTCCGGGCCCGACGATGGAATACGAGCCGCGGGCATGCGGGTCGGTCCACCAGCCGGCGAGCCGGCCGGCCAGGACGGCGCCCTGCGCCTTCGCGCCCAGGATCGCGCCGAGCCGCTCGGTGGCCAGGGCGATCGCGGCCGGTTCGCCCGCGCGGCACAGGTCCCGGGCGAGGTCCCCGCCGAGATTGGCCACCGCGATGGCACGGCCGAACGGGCCCATCTCGAAATACACCGTCGGCCCGCCGGTGATCACCGACACGGCGTCGCCGAGCGCCGCCGGATCGACCTTGGCGGGGTCGAGCCGCAGGCCGACCTTGGTGTAGGCGCCCATGTGCAGGCCATCCAGGGCCGCCGCGGCGCCATCGGGCAGGCCCGGGGTGAACCGGAGCGCCCCGGATTTCAGCACGCCGACCGGCACCGTGACGATCGCCGCCGCAGCCGCGAGGGTGCCGCCGGCGGTCTCGATCCGGACGGTCTTGCCGGACCAGTCGATCGCCTGCACCAGACAGTTCAACCGGACCGGCAGGTCGGCGAAGCGGCGCGCCACGAGGTCGCCGTAGCCATCGACCCAGAGGTCGGTTCCGGACCATAGCCGGTCGTAATCCACCGCCGAGACCCGCTCGGGGTCCTCGCCGAGCGAGAGCCGGCTCAAGCCCGCCGCCGCACCTTCGGCATTCGGGCCCCCGGCGCGGGCGGCCTCCGCCAGCGAGGTGTCGCCGCCCTTGGGGGCCAGCAGCGCGTCGAGCCCGGAGAAGCCGGCCCGGCGGCCCGCGTTCTCCGCATCGGTCGCCGGACGGCCGTCGATCATGAGCGTCCGGGCCCAGCCGCCCTCCTGCGCGAAACGCACGCCCGACGCCCGGGCCACGGGGGCCCAGGGATTGCGCTCGGCCCAGTGGATGTACTCGGCGCCGGCATCGAAGCGGCAATCCGGGCCGAGGGCCCGGTCGGTGAAGGCGCGGCCGCCGATGCGATCCCGGGCCTCGACCAGCACGACATCCTGCCCGGCTGCGCGCAGCGCCGACGCCGCCGCCAGGCCGGCCGCCCCGGCGCCGATGACCGCCACGGTGCCGCCCCGCGCCGCGGCGCGCACGGACGGGGCCGCCAGCACGGCGGCAGCCAGGATCGTTCGTCGGGTCGGACTCACGGCGTCACCGCTGGGGGGCCATTCTGAGCCGGCTCAGTCCGGCTTCATGCCGGATACCTGTAACGCCATCGCGGACCGGCAAGCGCGGCAGCTCTGCGGCATCTTCCCAAAGGACGCGAGCCTGCGGCCGGCGACGGCGATGCAGGCTCGGAGACCCCGGGCATCGTCCCGGACAGGGCGGCGCCGGCTTTCGGGAAACCGACGACGCGAAGCCGAGACCGCGCGTGGCGCCGTGACCCTGTTGCCCGGCAGGATGCGCTAATGCGCGGCCGGGCTGGCGGACCGCTTCTCCATCATGGTCTTGACCTGCATCAGCTGGTCCCAGACCTGACCGGGCGAGGTGCCGAAGAAGTCGAAGCCGGCATTCACGCCGAGATAGATCCCGACGCAGATCAGCGGCACCAGCACCCAGGCCAGCACCTCCTCGCCGCGGCGACGCCGCTGGCGGCGGCGGCGCCGTTCCTCGCGCCGGGTCAGCTTCGGGGCAGGCGCAGGATGCGTGACGGGGGATAGAGGCCCCTCGTGCAGATCTTCGGTCATCAAGCGCCTCCTCGCCGCGGCGCGTTCGCGTCGCGGCGGTCATAGACCGGCAGGCCGTGGTCCGGAAGCCTGCCGGCCGGCGTGAGGGCCCTTATGCGCGGACCAGTGGCACCTTCGGCACGGTCCGGACACCGCCGCCCGAACCGCCGCCGCCACCCCCACCCTTGTCGTCCTTCGGGGTCTTCTTGCGCGTGGCCGCACGGGGCTTGGCCCGCTTGTGCCGCTTGGCCGCGTTGGTGACGTCCGCCTCCGGCTTCGGCGTGACCGGGCCGGCCGGGAAGTCGAAGCCCAGGCTGTCCTTGGCGCCGGCCTTGGCCTCCTCGTCCTCCGGCTTGCGCACCACCACCCGGACGGCGCCGCCGTCCTTGAGCTTGCCGAACAGCACCTCGTCGGCCAGCGGCGTCTTGATGGTCGCCTGGATCAGGCGCGCCATCGGGCGGGCGCCCATGGCGTCGTCGTAGCCGTGCTCCACCAGCCACGCCCGCGCCTCGTCGGACAGCTCGATCGTCACGTTGCGGTCGGCGAGCTGGGCCTCGAGCTGGAGGACGAACTTGTCCACCACCTTGGCCACGACCTCCTTCGGCAGGTGGCCGAACGAGATGATCGCGTCGAGGCGGTTGCGGAATTCCGGGGCGAACAGCTTGTTGATCGCCTCGACGTCGTCGCCGGTGCGCTTCGTCTGGGTGAAACCGTAGGCCGACTTCGCCAAGTCCGAGGCACCCGCGTTGGTCGTCATGATGATGATGACGTTGCGGAAATCGACCTGCTTGCCGTTGTGGTCAGTCAGCTTGCCGTGGTCCATCACCTGCAACAGGATGTTGAACAGGTCCGGGTGGGCCTTCTCGATCTCGTCGAGCAGCAGCACGCAATGCGGGTGCTGGTCGATCCCATCGGTGAGCAGGCCCCCCTGGTCGAAGCCGACATAGCCGGGGGGTGCGCCGATCAGGCGGCTGACCGTGTGGCGCTCCATGTATTCCGACATGTCGAACCGCAGCATCTCGACGCCCAGCGAGGAGGCGAGCTGCTTGGCGGCCTCGGTCTTGCCGACGCCGGTCGGACCCGCGAACAGGTACGAGCCAATCGGCTTGTCCGGATCGCGCAGGCCGGCCCGGGCGAGCTTGATCGCCGAGGTCAGCGCCTCGATGGCGCTCGGCTGGCCGTAGACCACCCGCTTCAGGTTCTCGGTGAGGTGCTGCAGCACCACCGCGTCGTCCTTCGAGACGGTCTTGGGCGGGATGCGGGCCATCGTGGCGATGGTCGCCTCGATCTCCTTGATGCCGATGGTGCGCTTGCGGCGCGCCTCCGGCACCAGCATCTGCGACGCGCCGGTCTCGTCGATCACGTCGATCGCCTTGTCGGGCAGCTTGCGGTCGTTGATGTAGCGGGCCGACAGCTCCACCGCGGCCTTCACGGCCTCGGTGGTGTACTTGAGCTTGTGGAACTCCTCGAAGTACGGACGCAGGCCCTTCACGATCTCGATCGTATCCGGGATCGACGGCTCGTTGACGTCGATCTTCTGGAACCGGCGCACCAGGGCGCGGTCCTTCTCGAAGTACTGGCGGTACTCCTTGTAGGTGGTCGAGCCGATGCAGCGCAGCGTGCCCGAGGCCAGCGCCGGCTTGAGCAGGTTCGACGCGTCCATGGCGCCGCCCGAGGTCGCACCGGCACCGATCACCGTGTGGATCTCGTCGATGAACATGATCGCGTTCGGGTGCGCCTCGATCTCCTTCATCACCTGCTTGAGGCGCTCCTCGAAGTCGCCCCGGTAGCGGGTGCCGGCGAGCAGCGTGCCCATGTCGAGGGAGAACACCGTCGCGTCGGCCAGAACCTCCGGCACCTCGTGCTGGATGATCTTGCGGGCGAGCCCTTCCGCGATCGCGGTCTTGCCGACGCCGGGATCGCCCACCAGCAGCGGGTTGTTCTTCTGCCGGCGGCAGAGCACCTGGATCGTGCGCTCGACCTCGGAGTGGCGGCCGATCAGCGGGTCGATCTTGCCGTCCCGGGCCTTCTTGTTGAGGTTCACGCAGTAGGCGTCGAGCGCGTCGCCCTTCTTCTTCGCGCCGCCGCGGGGATCGCCCTCGTCGCTCGGGCGCTCGGCGGCGCCTTCCTCTTCCGCGCCCCGCACGGGCTTGGCCTCGGAGGCGCCGGGGCGCTTGGCGATGCCGTGGCTGATGTAGTTGACCGCGTCGTAGCGGGTCATGTCCTGCTCCTGCAGGAAGTAGGCGGCGTGGCTCTCGCGCTCAGCGAAGATCGCCACCAGCACGTTGGCCCCCGTCACCTCCTCGCGGCCCGAGGACTGGACGTGGATCACCGCCCGCTGGATCACCCGCTGGAACCCGGCGGTGGGCTTGGCGTCCTGGCGCCCGTCCCCGGTCAGGTTCGAGAGCTCGGTGTCCACGTAGTCGACCAGGCTGCGCTTGAGCGTGTCGATCTCGACGTTGCAGGCGCGCATGACCGCGGCCGCATCCTGGTCGTCCACGAGGGCGAGCAGGAGATGCTCCAGCGTCGCGTATTCGTGCCGTCGCTCGCCGGCGAGCGCGAGGGCTCGGTGGAGGGCTTGTTCTAGGCTGCGTGAGAAGCTTGGCAAAGCTGGCCTCTGTGTGGGTGCCTACCGCGAACGGCGCCTATTTCTTTTCCATAACGCACTGGAGAGGATGTTGGTGTTTGCGCGCGAAGTCCATGACCTGCGTCACCTTGGTCTCCGCCACCTCGTAGGTGAAGACCCCACACTCGCCGACCCCGTTCTGATGCACGTGCATCATGATGTGGTAGGCGTCCTCGTGGCTCTTGTTGAAGAAGCGTTCGACGACCAGCACCACGAATTCCATCGGCGTATAATCGTCGTTCAGAAGGAGTACCCGGTACAGGCTCGGCTTCTTGGTCTTCGGCTTGGTGCGGGTGATGATCGCGGTGTTGGACCGGTCGTCGCCGCCCGGGGCGCGCGAACCGGAGGCCGTGATCGCCAAACGCGCCGGCCCGTGAAGCGTCGTCGATATCGCGGTGCCCTGAAGGGGGACCTGTGTCATGTGCGTCGAACCGATCCCTCGATTGGAGCGGGCGTCGCCGGCCCCCAATACCGATCCCGTCATGACCCTGCCGGGAGCGGCGTCTGGGTCGGCGGACATTAATCTACAGACCGTGAGGCGACTTCGCCAGACGCCTGCGCGCACTTGTCCGCCCCGCAAAGCTTGCGCCCGGCGCATCACGTTCGAGGCGTTCATGCCGAGGGGCTGACGCCAGCGCACGGAAGCCGGCCGGGGGGAGGGACCATGGTGGACGCGCGTCGCCCGGCTCGGACCGCGGAGGATCCGATACCCGACCGGCGAATTCCGTAAGACGCCGGGAGGGCGGGGGAGCGCTGCATGGCCGGCCTCCTTGGCGCCGCCGGGCCGGCGCGTCGCGCGCCGACACCGGTGACGAAACCGGATCTCCTCCAGAGGTGTGGGCCGCATGCGCCATCGTCAAGGCATGGCCGGAACGACACGATTCGGAACGCGAGCGGTTCGCATTAACGGGCCTGTAACTGCACCCGCCTAATTCTCAACCGATGCAGCGGGGCCACGCGATCAGCGCCGGCCAGCACCAGAGATACGACCGGCGCATGCCGGTCTCGCGAGGCTATCAGGCGTGATGCGTAGCGTTGTAGGCCGCCCCCGGACGATCCCCGCGCTGCCGGCCGCCATTCCGGCCGCCTTGGCCGCCGCCGCGGTCCTGACCGCCCTGGCCGCCCCGGCCGAGGCCCGCCGCGGGCGGCACCATCATCACCACGCGTCGGGGGGCGGCTACAACCCGCCCTACGCCGCCATGGTGGTGGACGTGAAGAGCGGGAAGACGCTGCACGCGGTCAACGAGGACGCGCTGCGCCATCCGGCCTCGATCACCAAGGTCATGACGCTCTACATGCTGTTCGAGCAGATGGAGCGCGGCAAGTTCGCCCTCGATTCCGAGCTGACCATGTCGGCCCACGCCGCCGCCCAGGCGCCGTCGAAGCTCGGCCTGCGCCCCGGCCAGACCATCTCGGTCGAGGACGCGATCAAGGCGATCGTCACCAAGTCGGCCAACGACGTGGCCTGCGCGATCGGCGAGAACATCGCCGGCTCCGAGGAGCGCTTCGCCCAGATGATGACCGCCAAGGCGCACGCGCTCGGCATGAGCCGGACCCGCTACGCCAACGCCTCCGGCCTGCCGGACCCCGACCAGCTCACCACCGCCCGGGACCTCACCGTCCTGGCCCGCGCCATCCAGGACCGGTTCCCGCACTATTACCGCTACTTCCAGACCCGCTCCTTCGCGTTCCGCGGCCGGGTGATCGGCAACCACAACCACCTGCTCGGCAACGTCCAGGGCGTGGACGGCATCAAGACCGGCTACACTCGGGATTCGGGGTTCAACCTGATGACCGCGGCCAAGTCCGAGGGCCGCCAGATCGTGGCGATCGTGCTCGGCGGCAAGTCGGGCGGCAGCCGCGACCGGATCATGGCCGACCTCGTCCGCTCCAACCTGCCCCGGGCCTATGCCGGCGCCCGCCAGTCGGCGCCGGTCACCGAGGTGGCCGAGCGGGCCCGCCCGGCCGTGGTGGCGGACGCCGTCTCGCGCACCCGCACCCAGGTCGCCTCGGCCGACGACGAGGATGTCGAGACCACCGGCACCACCGGCGAGCCCCTGGACATCATGCCCTCGCGCTCGACCACGACGCCGGGCGGCACCTGGAAGCCCGGTCCGCAGGGCGTGTCGCAGGCGCTGCCGAAATCCGCGCAGGCCTATGCCGGCGCGAGCACCGCCCAGGCCCCGTTCCCCGGCGCGTCCAAGACCGCGGCCCGGCTGGCCTCCGCCGAACGCGACGAGCCGCCCAAGGCCGTCACCGGCACCCGCGTCGTCCCCACCGCCTGGGTGATCCAGCTCGGCGCCATGGACGACGAGTCCAAGGCCCGCACGATGCTCTCGGAGGCCCGCGCCAAGGCCGGGGGCAGCCTTTCCAAGGCGGCGCCCTACACGGTCAAGGTCGAGCATGGCGGGACCACGCTCTACCGCGCCCGCTTCTCCGGCTTCGCGGAGCAGGATTCCGCGCAGGATGCCTGCACGGCCCTGAAGCGCAGCGGCTTCAGCTGCTTCGCGACCCGCAGCTGAACCGCTCGAGCATCATCCCGAAAGGTGGGTTCCGGCTTTCGGACCGAGATGATGCAGAAACAAAAGCCTCGAGCGTCGTCCCGGCTCTGATGTCCGGGCCGACGCCCTAGGCGATCGACGGCGCGCCGATCCGGCGCGCCGGCACGGCGGAGCCGCGGCTGTGTTTGCCCGCGGCTGCGAACCAGTCAGCATCTGACAACGCGCGTGGAGTTCAGCGATGTCGGTTCAAAAGCCTGTCCCGGGCCGCGTTGACCCGCGCCGCCCTGTCGGCACTTCCGCCCTGGTCGGGGTGGGTGAGCTTCATCAGAGACCTGTGGGCCGTCCGGACCTGCTCAGCGGTCGCCCCGCGCTGAAGCCCCAGGATCTGGTACGCCTCCTCCTGCGTCATCGACCCTGGATACGCCGGGCGTCCCGGCCGCGGGTCTCGATCGCGCTCAGCGTCTACACGCCAGCCGGGCGCCCGGCGGTCGAGATACGGCTCTAGGAGCGCCGCGCCCGCGGGATCGCGCGCGCGGCAGGCCTGCAGCAGCGCGACCAGGATCTCGGCGGGCAGGGCGTCGAGCCGCGCCCCGGCGCCGGGCCCGGCGGTCACCCGGCCGTCGCGGATGGAGCCGTCCGGACGCAGGCGGACATCGAGCAGGGCCGTGCGGTGCCGGAGCCCGGGGCCGAACCGCGACTTGACGAGGCGGGCGAGGCGCTCGGTCATGGCGGCCTGGCCCTCGATCATCCAGATGCCGCCGAGGCCGAGAAGGGCCGCCAGGACGAGGTTCCCGTGCAGCAGCAGGAACCCGGCCGCCGCGAGCGCGAAGGCGCCGCCGAGCTTCTGCGGCCGGACCGCGCCGGTCACCGCGCCGACGCCCTTGCCGAAGGCGCGCCCGAGCCGACGGCCGAGGCCGTCCCCGTTCTTCGAGAGCCACCAGAGCGTGGCGCAGGCCAATAGGACCGCAAACAACACCATCGCGAACCGCCGTTATCGCCGCGCGCCGAATGCGGCGCCGACGCGGCCACCGATCCGCACCGTGGTGCCGTCGCCCAGATCGTAGAACCCGCGCGGGGGCGTCGTCGGCGCGTGGGCCGGAACGTCGCAGCCGGGCGGCGGCGGCAGGCGGACACCCTCCGGCAGGTCCTCCGGGCAGAGGCGGGACCGCACCCGCGTCTCGGCGGCCTGCACGGCACCGGCGGAGACCAGGACGAGCAGCGTGAGGACGGGCAGCCGCCTCACCGCCGGTTCTCCGCGACATCCGCGGTGGTGATGCGGACCTGCCGGATCCGGCCGTCGCGCACGACCTTCAGGTTGATGGCTGCGCCGAGGCCCGCCTCCTCGATCGCCGCGGTCAGGTCGGCCAGCCGGTGGATCGGCCGGTCGTCGGCCGCCACGATCACGTCGCCGAGACCGCCGGATTGCGGATCGACGCCGCGCAGGCCGGCCTGGGACGCGGGCGACCCGGGCAGGACCCGAAGCACCACCACGCCGTCGATCCCCAGCCGGGCGGCGGCGGCCTCCTGGGCGGCGATGATGCCGATGCCGGGATTGCGCACCCGCCCCACCCGGATCAGCTCAGGGACCACGCGGTTGACCACGTCCACCGGGATCGCGAACCCGATGCCGGCGCTGGCCCCGGAGGGCGAGACGATGGCGGTGTTGACCCCGATCAGCCGGCCGGCGGAATCGAGCAGGGGACCTCCGGAATTGCCGGGGTTGATCGCCGCGTCGGTCTGGATGACGCCCGACAACTCACGCCCGGCGCTGGTCGGCATCCGCCGGCGCACGGCGCTGATCACGCCGGTGGTCAGGGTGTGGTCGAGGCCGAACGGGTTGCCGATCGCGAAGGTCGACTGGCCGACCTTCAGGTCCGCCGAGGTCCCGATCGCCAGGGGCGGCGGCATCTTGGCCACCCGCCCGAGCCGCAGGACCGCCAGGTCGTAGGACGGGGCCAGGCCCACCAGGGTCGCGGAGACCACCTCGCCGTCGCTCATCCGCACCGAGACCGAGCCGCCGGATTGCGCCGCGTTCTGCACGACATGCGTGTTGGTGACGACGTGGCCGGCCCCGTCCCAGACGAAGCCGGTGCCGGTCTGCGTGCCGCCCTGCTCCCCGCCCTCGTCGTCCGCGTCGAGCAGGTCGCGCCCGGTCGCGGCGCTCTGCGCGAAGACGTGGACGACGGAGGGGCTCGCCCGCTCGAACAGCGCGATCGTGGCGGTCTCGGACTGGGCCAGATCGCCGCGTGCGGTCACCGCCCGCGGCGTCTCGGCCGCGTAGAGCAGCGCCTGCACGTAGGGTTGGGCGACGTAGAGCGCCAGCAGGACCAGGACCGCGGCGAGCACGATGCGCACGGTACGGTCCGGCAAGGGGGCGGTCTCCAGGC
>NZ_VRVG01000091.1:0-22217 GCF_008040085.1 Methylobacterium sp. WL7
GCCCCTCCACCACCCGCGCCGTCGGCTCCCCGCCCGACGGCGGTCCCGGGCACGCGCGAGATGGTCACCCTGCGCCTCGACAGCGCCGTGCTGGCCCATTTCCAGAAGGACGGCCCGGGCTGGCAGGACCGCGTCAACGAGGCGCTGAAGACCCTCGTTCCCGCTGACGACGCGTAGAGCGGATCGGGACTTCCCGGTTCGATGGCGGGTTCCTCGAAGGCGCCGGGGGTTCGCGGCCGCTTGCGCGCGCCGTCGATTCCATCCGAGCCGGCCGACCGCTTATGACGGGGTCCGTGGGCTGTGCTCGTCCCCCGAAGGTCTTGGCGTGCGGTGTTGCGCTGATACGCCGGGCCGGCCTCATGGTGCCCGCGTCCACGTGGCAGTTTACGGTGAACCGGCTTCAGATTGGGTAGCGAGCGGCCTCGCGCATCGTGCCGGTTGTCGGACCACCAGGACAGAGCGGGATCTTGGCCTGGTTCCGATCAGCGCCCTGCCGACCCGATCCCCGGATTCGGGGTCTTCCGGTTCGCCGCTCCGGGCAGAGGATGCGGCGCGCTCGGGACCTTCCTCTCCCTGACCAAAAACGGGACATTCCCGAAAGTCGGGGCCGAAGGTAATGGCAGAGGGCGAACACGCGATCCGGTTGGCAAGCAGTTGCCCACATATGCTTCTGCGGAAGGTGCGGGTCCCAGCCCTTTCAAGGTGTTTGCCGTGGTGGTCTGCATATGACCGTCCCGCTTGGCCTGCGACCCCTGTCCCATGTAGAGGCCGTTCTGAAGACAGCCCGTCATCCCGGGGCCGCGAAGCTGAACCCTGGATCAAGAACCATTGTTGGATCAATGACTTGCGCTGCCTGCGGATCTGGATCCCGGGCGCGCCTGCGGCGCCCCGGGATGACAGAGTGGGGGCTGAAGCGTCTGCGGAAATTTGCCATCCTGACGAGTGATTGGCGCATACCGTCGGACCTAGCCTGCGTCTCTGAGCCGGACCGTTACCCTCGCGGCTCGATCGCCGTCATCGTTTGCCCGAACGTTGGCGACAGCACGCGGCCGAGAATGCGGCCGAGTTGATCGGCCGAGTATGGCTTGTGGATCAGCTCGAAGCCGTGCAGCCCGTCCTGGGCCAGGACATGGCTGTAGCCGGTCGCGAGCAGCACCGGGAGTTTCGGCATCCGGCGCTGGAGCAGCCGCGCCAGCGCGATGCCGCCCATGCCGGGCATCACCACGTCGGAGAACACTGCGTCGTATCCGGCGCCGTCCGGGCCGAGCTTCTCGATCGCATCCTCGGCGTTCGCCGCCCAGGTCGCCCGGTAGCCGATATCCTCCAGGATCTGGGTGGCGAAGCGCCCGACCTCGACGTTGTCCTCGACGATCAGGACGTGCTGGCCGCCGCCCGACGGGAAACCCTCGCGGAGATACGGCACCGCAAGGTCCTCCGGTGCCACGATGTCGATCTCCGGCAGGTAAAGCGTGAAGGTCGTGCCACCTCCGACGACGCTGTGGACCTCGACGTCGCCGCCGGATTGCTTGGCGAAGCCGAACACTTGGCTGAGCCCCAGTCCGGTGCCCTTGCCCACTTCCTTGGTGGTGTAGAACGGCTCGAAGATACGGCTGAGCATGTCCGGTGCGATGCCGGTGCCGGTATCGGTGAGCGACACCGCCGCGAACGGACCCAGGGCGGCCGCGTGGCCGCGGATCGGCGGCAGGGCGCTCGCACAGGTCAGCCGAAGCGTGAGCGTACCTGCGCCGTCCATGGCGTCGCGGGCGTTGACCGCCATGTTGACCAGGGCGGTCTCGAACTGGCTGAGATCGGCTTTCACGTAGCAGGGTTCGGCCGGCAGTTCGGTGCGCACCTGGATGCGCGCACCCGTCAGGGTGTCGAGCATGTCGGCGACGCCGCGCAGGCGCTCGCCGACTTCGAACGCCTCGGGCTTGAGCGTCTGGCGCCGGGCGAAGGCCAATAGCTGGCTCGTCAGCTTCGTGGCGCGGTCGACCGTGTCGGACACGGCATCCATGTAGCGGTCGCGCCGGTCGGCCGGCAGGTCGGGACGGCGTAGGAAATCCACCGACGAGCGGATGATGGTCAGCAGGTTGTTGAAGTCGTGGGCGACGCCGCCGGTGAGCTGGCCGACCGCCTCCAGCTTCTGCGACTGGCGCAGCGCCTCCTCCGCCCGGCGCAGCGCGTCGGCCTGCTCGTGCTGTGCGGTGGTATGCCGGCCGGTGCCATAGATCTGCCCGTCCTCGAACGCCCCCGTCCAGGCGAAGCGGCGATAACTCCCGTCCGCGTGCCGCAGACGGGACTCGAACGGGACGCTCACGGGAGCCGTCACGATGCCGGCCAAGGCAGCGTGGGCCGCAGCGAGGTCGTCCGGGTGGATGAAGGCGAAGACCTTCTGCCCGACGAGATCGACTGCGCCCCAGCCGAGCAGGGTCGTCCAGGCGGCATTCACGGCCGCCACGACGCCATCGGCATCCGCCATCACGAGCAGATCCGGAGAGAGCCGCCACGCCCGGTCGAGGGCGCGGGCGCGTTCCGCCACCCGGACCTCCAGCGTCTGATTGAGGTCCTGCAGGGCGATCCGGGCCTGGTCCGCGTTGCGGCGGGCCTCCAGAAGGTCACGCTCGTAGCGGCGGCGGTCCGAGGCATCGAACACCGTGATCCGGATGAAGCGGATGGCGCCCGCGTCGTCCCGGCGGACGACCGCGTTGGCGATGACCGGCAACGCCGTGCCGTCGCTCCGCACGAGATCGAACGCCACCTCCTTGAACGATCCCTGCAGGCGCAGAACCGGGGCGAAATGGGTCTCGTAGTAGACCTTGCCCGCAATGGTCAGCAGGTCGAGGAACCTGCGTCCGACGAGATCCGCGGCCTGATAGCCCAGCCAATCGGCCAGCGTCCGGTTGACCCGTGAGAACCGCCCGTCCGGCAGGGCCGAGGCGTAGCCGCACGGGGCGTTCTCGAAGAGGTCTTCGAGGTCGTCGACGGCCGGCCCGGAAGCGCAGTGCGGCGCGTCGCCCTCAACCGCCAAGGACGAAGGCCTCGATCGCCGCGATGGTCTCCTCCGGGGCGCTCAGGTTCGGGCAATGTCCCGACGCCTCGAAATGGACCAGCGTGCTGTTCGGTAGCTTGTGATGGACGTACGCGCCGACCTGCTGCGGCGCGACGATGTCGTCCGAGCACTGGATGACGAGGCAGCGGGCGGTGACGCCATCCAGGTCGGCCCGGTTGTCCGACAGGAAGGTGGTCCGGGCGAAGCGCTTGGCGATCTCGGGATCCGTGCGGCAGAAGCTGTTGGTCAGTTCCTGCCCGAGTTCCGGCCGGTCGGGGTTGCCCATGATCGCCGGGGCCATCGCGTGCGACCATCCCATGTGGTTGCTGTCGAGGAAGTCGAGCAGTTCCTCCACCTGCGCCTGGCTGAAACCGCCGACGTAATCGCCGTCGTCGACGTAGCGCGGCGACGGGCAGACCAGGACGAGGCTGTCGAACAGGTCCGGCGCCCGCTTCCAGGCAAGGATGCCGATCATCGCGCTCACCGAATGGCCGACGAACACGCCGCCCTTCACGCCGAGCGCGCGCGACAGCGCCACGACGTCGTCGGCGTAGCCCGCCAGGGTTGCGTATTTCGCCGGGTCGTAGGCCGACAGGTCCGACCCGCCGGCGCCGACATGGTCGAACAGGACAGTCCGGAACCGGTCCTCGAACGCGGGCGCCACGAAGCGCCACATGTTCTGGTCGCAGCCGAACCCGTGGGCGAAGACCATGGCGGTCTCGCCGGATCCCGCGACCCGC
The DNA here is from genome assembly GCF_008040085.1 of Methylobacterium sp. WL7. Taxonomy (NCBI): domain Bacteria; kingdom Pseudomonadati; phylum Pseudomonadota; class Alphaproteobacteria; order Hyphomicrobiales; family Methylobacteriaceae; genus Methylobacterium; species Methylobacterium sp. WL7. Next base: position 3,790 of record NZ_VRVG01000091.1, read on the forward strand.
ACATTGTGACGTTGGAGGACCGACACGTCCGCTCCCTTCGATCGCGTTCCGGTCTAAGGCCGTTTCCGATCGCGAAGCAATCCGGAGGGTCACTGAGCCCGTCATGGAACGCTCGGTTCGACGCGGCGAGCATCGCTCACGGCGGCGAGCACCCCGCGCCCTCGGATAAGCCTGGGCGCTGTCCTGGGACTGGCGGCCGTCTCGGCTGTGCGCCGAGGCCTGCGCGTTGTCCCGAACCTCAGGAGCCGCTGTCCCGGTCGATCCTTCCGCTGCACTGGCTCCCCGGCCACGTGCCTGCGATCCGCGCATCACCGGCTCAGGATCCCGCGCGGCCGCCGCAGCCGACGACCGCGCGGGGTAGCGGAGTGCGTCAGCGGATTCCGCCGCTGGCGGTGATCACCTCGCCGGTCAACCAGCGGGCGTCGTCGGAGGCCAGGAACGTGACCACGCCGGCGATGTCGTCCGGACGTCCGGCGCGGCCGAGCGGCGTCTGGGCGATGAAGCCGGCCTCCATCTCGGAGCCGACGATGCCGGCCGTGTGCGTGCCCTCGGTCACCACGAAGCCCGGGCTGACCACGTTCACGCGTATCCGGCGGGGCGCCAGCTCGTTGGCCAGGACGCCTGAGATCGCGTTCAGCGCACCCTTGGTCCCGGCATAGGCCGCGGCGGCGGGTGTGTGCACGTGGGTGATGGCCGACGAGATGTTGATGATGCTCGCGCCCTCGCCGAGATGCGGCGCGGCGGCCTGGCTGGTCAACAGGACGCCCAGCACGTTGACGTCGAACAGCCGGCGGTAATGCGCCTCCGTGATCTCCTCCAGCGTCGCGAATTCGTAGACGCCGGAATTGTTGACCAGCACGTCGAGCCGGCCGAACTGTTCCACGGCCGCCGCGATCAGGCCCTGCGCCTGCCCAGCCTTGGACACGTCGCCCTGCACCGCGACGGCCTTGCCGCCCTCCGCGGTGATGGCCGCGGCCACGGCCTCGGCATCCGCCCGGCTGCTCGCATAATTGACCACGACCGCGGCGCCCTCCCGCGCCAGCGCCTTGGCGATCCCGGCTCCGATGCCCTTCGATGCGCCGGTGACCACGGCGACCTTGCCCTCGAGCTTCGACATGTGTGCTAACCTCGACCCGGGACCGGCGCCGGTATGGCCACCTCAGTCCCATAGTTCGGAAATTCGGAACTAACGAGGCGCGGATCAAGACCCCACATGCGAAAATCATGAGGCCGCTGTTTCACCCCGCCATCGAGGACATCCAACCGGAGGCGATCCTCCACGCCCTGTCCGATCCGAACCGGGCGGCGATCTTCGCGCGGATCATGCGGACGGGTTGCGTCGAGGCCTGCTCGGCCGTCTCCGCGCTGGGCGATCGGGTCATCCCGAAATCGTCGCTGTCCACGCACTTCAAGGTGCTGCGCGAGGCCGGCCTGATCCGGAGCGAGCGCCACGGGGTGGAGATGCGCAACCACTCGCGCTGCGCCGAGGTGGAGGCGCGGTTTCCGGGCCTGCTGGCGGCGATCATCAACGCCTACGCGTCGGACGCCTGCAAACACGCGCGCGGGCCCGACGCGTAACGTTCGGCATCAAAGACCGCCGACCCGGCCGCGCCGCCCGTCCGGGTCGGTCCGTAGACAAGATCCCCTCCCCCAGACGGCCAGCAACGGCCGAGGCTCGCCGCAGCCTCATTGCCGGCTCACGCACACGTTTGTTCGCCGCGCCGACGGCAACCCGAGCGCATGGCGCAACATATGTTTGTCTATCGCGCCGACTTAAGCGCGGCAATTGGCTGCAAAACTAACATCGTTTGGTTTCTGCTCTTCAAGATGGTCATTGGCGGCGCAAAAAGCGCATCCTGATCGCAAGAAATACTGAACCGATCCCGCCAAACGCGGTTGATCGGATAGCGCGGCGGGATACCCCGACGGTATCGAGCCCGCACCAGTTTGCGCGCCTAAAGCCGGCGCCCATCATCAGCGCGAGGAGCAAACCGCATGTACTACCTCGACAAGCGCCTCCAATACCCGGTCAAGGTCGATAGCCCGGACCCGATCTACGCACGGATGCTTCAGCAGGCGATCGGCGGGATCGAAGGCGAGATCCGAGTCTGTATGCAGTATTTCTTCCAGGCGTGGGGCAATCGCGCGCCGACCACGAAGTATCGCGACATGCTGCTCAACACCGCCACGGAGGAGCTGGGCCATATCGAGATGCTCGCCACCGCGGTGGCGATGAACCTCGAGACCGCCCCGACCAAGGTGCAGGAGGCGGGCGCCGCCGACGCGATCGTCGGCGCCGTGATGGGCGGCGAGAACCCGCGCCACGTCGCCGAGGGCATGCTGCACAAGACCCTGCTGTCCGCCGGCATGGCGGCTTTCCCGGGCAATTCCGACGGCCTGCCCTTCGACATGAGCCACGTCTACGCCAGCGGCAACATCGCCGCCGACATGTACTGCAACGTCGCCGCCGAGAGCACCGGCCGGGTGCTGGCCGTGCGGCTGTACAACGCGACCAACGATCCCGGCATGCGCGACATGTGGAGCTTCCTCATCGCCCGGGACACGATGCACCAGCAGCAATGGCTGGCGGTGATCGAGGAGCTGGGCGGCCATGCCGGCACCCTGCCGATCCCGAACTCCTTCCCGCAGGAGAAGGAGAACCAGAAGTTCAGCTACAACTACTTCTCGTCCTCGGCCGACGGCTCGCCGCCGCCCGAAGGCCGCTGGACCCAGGGCCCGTCCCTCGACGGCAAGGGCGAATACAGCATCGTCCAGAACCAGCCGATGGGTCAGGAGCCGGTGCTCGGCCCGGCACGGCCCGACAGCGCCGCCCAGTCCCAGCAGATCGGCTGATCGCTCAGCTCCCCAGGGCCGGGGCGCGGAGTCCGGCCCCGGGGCACAATCAGGGCCTGCGGACAGAAAAACTCCGGAGTTCCGGCCGGTCCGACGACGATCGGACGACGAACAGAAGCGGGAAGAACGCCCCCATGAAGGCACTGGTCTGGCACGGCACGCGTGACGTCCGCTGCGACACGGTCCCGGACCCCGAGATTGAGGACGGGCGCGATGCGATCATCAAGGTGACGAGCTGCGCGATCTGCGGCTCGGACCTGCACCTCTACGACCACTTCATGCCGGGCATGAAGTCGGGCGACATCCTGGGCCACGAAGCCATGGGTGAAGTCGTCGAGGTCGGCAAGGACAACAAGGCCCTGAAGGCCGGCGACAGGATCGTCGTGCCGTTCACCATCACCTGCGGCCAGTGCGACCAGTGCCGGCGGGGCAACTTTTCGGTGTGCGAGCGCTCCAACCGCAACAAGGCGCTCGGCGATACCGCGTTCGGGCACACCACCGCCGGCCTGTTCGGCTACACCCATCTCACCGGCGGCTACGCGGGCGGCCAGGCCGAGTACCTGCGCGTGCCGTATGCCGACGCGACGCACATCAAGGTGCCGGACGGCATCTCCGACGAAAAGCTCCTGTTCCTGTCCGACGTCTTCCCGACCGGGTGGCAGGGCGCGGTCCAGTGCGACATCCAGCCGACCGACACGGTGGCGATCTGGGGCTGCGGCGCCGTCGGCCAGATGGCAATCCGCTCGGCGATCCTGCTCGGCGCGAAACGCGTCATCGCGATCGACCGCGTTCCGGAGCGCCTGAGGATGGCCGAGGCCGGGGGTGCCGAGGTGATCGACTACAACACGGAATCCAACATCGTCGGCCGCCTGAACGACATGACCGACGGCAGGGGCCCGGAGAAGTGCATCGACGCCGTCGGGCTCGAAGCCCATGCCATGGGCGCGGTCGATGCGGTCTACGACCGGGCCAAGCAGGCGATGATGCTCGAGACCGACCGGGCCCACGTGCTGCGCCAGATGATCATGGTCTGCCGTCCGGCCGGCGTGCTCTCGGTCCCGGGCGTGTATGGCGGCCTGATCGACAAGTTTCCCATCGGCGCGCTGATGAACAAGGGCCTGACGGTCCGCACCGGGCAGACGCACGTCAACAGGTGGACACCGGACCTGCTGCGGCGGATCGAGGCCGGGCAGATCGATCCGTCCTTCGTCATCACCCACACCATCGGGCTGGAGGACGGCCCGGAGATGTATCGGGTGTTCCGCGACAAGCAGGACGGCTGCATCAAGGTGGTGATCCGGCCATGAGCGCCAGACAGCATTCGCAGGCGACCCGGGGTGCACCGGGGCGCGGTCCCGAGACCGGGCACGACGCGCTGGCGCGCGGGCTCGGCTGGTTCTCGATCGGCCTCGGCCTCCTGGAGCTGACGGCGCCGCGCGGCCTGTGCCGGGCACTCGGCCTGCGCGGCCGGGAATCGTTGGTGCAAGCCTACGGCGTCCGTGAGGTCGCCACCGGCGTCGCGATCCTCATGAGCCACGATCCGACGCCCTGGATCATCGGGCGCGTCGGCGGCGACGCGCTGGATCTCGCCACGCTGGCGACCGGCTTCGAAGGCGACAACCCGAAGCGCACGAACCTCGCCGCCGCGACCGCCGCCGTGGCGGGGGTGACGGTCCTCGACGTCCTATTTGCGCAAGGGCTGATCGGGCAGAAGCGCCTGTCACCCCCCGGGACCTTCGATTACGGCGACCGGAGCGGCTTCCCGCGTGGCGCCCGGAGCATGCGTGGCGCCGCCTCCGACTTCGAGCCGCCGGCGGATTTCCGCATCCCGGAGCCGCTGCGGCCGTGGTCGGGCGAGCGCGTCGGGCCGGGGAGCTGAAGCATCGTTCCGAAAGGGTGGCCGCCGGCTCGGATATGCGGCACCATGGATTAGGGCCGTTCCCGCAGGATCCGCATCACCGCCCGGTCGAGGGCCGAGAGGAACGTCGAGCGGTCGGCGCGGGAGTACGGCGCCGGACCGCCCGTGATCGTGCCGGCCTCACGCAGGGATTGCATCAGGTCGCGGGTGGCCAGCGCCATGCCGATCGAAGACTCGCTGAACGGCTTGCCGGTGAAGGCCAGGACCGTGGCGCCGGCCTTCACGCAGCGGGCGGCGAGCGGCACGTCGGCGGTGAGCACGATGCTGCCGCGCCCGGCCCGCTCCGCGATCCAGTCGTCGGCGGCGTCGAGGGCGGAACCGACGACGACGCGTACGATCCAGGGCTCGCGCGGCAGGTTGAGCACGCTGTTGGCGACGACGTAGACGGTGAGGCCGTAGCGCGCGGCCACCCGGTAGGTCTCGTCCTTCACCGGGCAGGCATCGGCATCGAGATAGATCGTCGGCCGGTTTTCCGGAGTGCTCATCGCTGGGGCACCAGCTTGGAGGTGAAGCCCGCCAGGATCAGGAGCGCCCCGAGGGCGAACTGCCAGCGCTCGATATCGCCGCCGATCGACAGCACCACCGCGCGGCCGATGACGATCAGCCCGAGCAGCGGAAAGCCGAAGCGCACGGCCATCTTGACGACAACCAAGACGGTCCGGGGTCTGGCCTGGGCTGCTGCCATCAGCGGATCGCCGCGACCTTGCGCGGGGCCGGCTCCTCGGTCACCGCGGTTCCGGCCTCGTCACCGCGCTCCAGCGTCGCCACCGACAGCGGTGCGCCGCGGCCGCGCAGGGCGTGGGCGCCGAGCGAGCGCGCCCGCACGCCCGCCGGCAGGCGCGGCAACCGGCCCAGGAGATCCTGCGAGATCAGGATGCCGACCCCGAGCGGCCGGCACAGGGCCTCGATCCGCGAGGTCACGTTCACGGCGTCGCCGAAATACGCGATCTTGTGGCGATCGACGCCGACTTCGGCGGTGACCACCGAGCCGCCATGCAGCGCGGCGCGCAGCTTCGGCACCGTGCCGAACCGGGCGGTCCACGCGGCCTTGTCGGCCTCGATCCGGTCGATGACGTCGAACACGCAGGTGACGCAGCGCGCGTCCTTCAGTCCGCGGCTCATCGGCCAGGTCACCATGGCGAGGTCGCCGATATAGTCGTCCACGGACCCGCCGTTGCGGCGCACCGGCTCGGCCAGCGTGGCGAAGACCGCGCTGAGATATTCCTGCGCGCGCAGATCGCCGTGCGCTTCCGCGAAGGCGGTCGATCCGACTACGTCGAGGAACAGGAAGATCCGCTCCTCGGCCACCGGCTTGTGATAGCGGCCGATCATGAAGTTCACGAAGATCTCGCCACCGACGAGGTCGCGCATGCGGATGACGAAGACCAGAAGGCCGGCCACCGCCAGCGCGTAGGCGAGGACGCGGGCGGTCATCCGGGTCGCCACCGCGAGTTCGTCGCCGGTCAGGCCGAAGCTCCACACGATCAGGCCGCCCAGCGCGTTGCCGGCCACGATCATCAGCACGTAGGCCAGCTCGGCCGCGATGACGTAGAGCCAGGCCGGGAGCCGCCGGATCCGGGCCTGCAACCCGGCCAGGATCAGGCCGCGGTCGAAGGCCAGCACGGTGGCGCCCATGCACAGGCCGTAGGTGAAGCCGGCGAGCGGCGCGGCGGCATCGGCGAAGATGACGTTGTAGAGCAGCCCGGCGCCGGCGGCGGCCAGGAGGATCAGCGACCAGAACATCCGGTGAGCCGGCAGCATCAGCGCGTCCCCCCCAGGGTCGGCTCGGCGGCGCCACCGCACGGGGCGCTCCAGGCCCGCGCGGGCAACCGGGCAGGCCCTCTGGCGGCCTCGTTGAGCGCGGTGTGAGACACTGGCCTAAAGTTCAACACCGGAGCGGCGACGGCCCATTGCTCATCCCCCCAAGATGGCGCGAGTAAGGCGCAGCGGGGTCCGCGGACCGGCTCGGTCGGGTCGGTCGGACGATCAGAACGAGACCCCGCGCGGCCGGAAGGGAGCGCTGCCATGTACGCCAGAAGCTTCGGGGCGACGCGCGTCTCGGTGCCGGTCATCGGCCAGGGCACGTGGCACATCGACGGCTCGGACAGGGCCGACGCCGTGCGCGCCCTGCGGGCCGGCATCGATGCCGGCATGACGCATATCGATACCGCCGAGATGTACGGCGACGCCGAGGCGATCGTGGCCGAGGCGATCGTGGATTGCCGCGAGGAGGTGTTCTTGGTCTCGAAGGTGGTCCCGGGCAACGCCACGCGCCGCGGCGTCGTGCGGGCCTGCGAGGCCTCCCTGCGGCGGCTGAGGACCGACCGGCTCGACAGCTACCTGCTGCACTGGCCCGGCCAGCATCCCCTGGCCGAGACGATCGCGGGGTTCGAAGACCTGCGCCGGGCCGGCAAGATCCTGTCCTGGGGCTTGAGCAACTTCGACGTGGACGACCTCGACCGGGTGCTGGCCATCGCCGGGCCGGACCGGATCGCCTGCAACCAGGTTCTGTACCACCTCAACGAGCGGGCGATCGAGCACGCGGTGCTGCCGTGGTGCGAGAAGCACGGCGTCGCGATGGTCGGCTACTCGCCGTTCGGCAGCGGCGAGTTCCCCGACCCCGCCAGCGCCGGCGGCCGCGTGCTCGACGGCATCGCCAGCGCCCACGGCACGACGCCCTACGCGGTGGCCCTGGCCTTCCTGACCCGGTTGCCGGCGACCTTCACGATCCCCAAGACCGGCCGGCCGGCGCGGGCGATCGAGAACGCGGGCGCCGCGGACCTGCATCTCGGCCCAGCCGAGATCGCCATGATCGACGCGCATTTCCCCCGCGGGCCGCGGCCCCGGATGCTGCCGATGCTGTGAGCGGCGGGGGTTGCGGGATTCCGTCGAGGCGTGTGGCGGGGGGCGCGGAATCGCTGTACCGCGGCCGTCACGCGCACGCCGTCCGAAAGCCCCCGACCGTCATGCTGAAACTGCTTCTGCCCTCGGCGCTCGCCCTCACGGCGGGCGTCAGCATCGTCATCCAGCAGGCGCTGAACGCGAACCTGCGCACGGCCCTCAACTCGTCGGCGCTGTCGGGCGTCGTGAGCTTCACGGCCGGGGTGGCCTGCATGATCGTCTTCGCCCTCGTGGCCCGCGACCCGATCCCGTCCGCCGGGGTTCTGGCGCGGATCCCCTGGTGGGCGTGGAGCGGCGGCATGTTCGGGGCGATCTTCATCGGCCTCGGCATCGTTCTGGTCCCGCAGCTCGGGGCCGGAACTTTTCTGGCGCTCCTGGTCACCGGCCAGATGCTGGCCTCGGTGATCTTCGACCATTATGGCTGGCTCGGCCTCGCCCAGCGGCCGATCGACCTGCCGCGGGCGCTCGGCGTCGCGCTGCTGATCGGCGGCGTGGTCTTGATCCGGCGCTGAGCCGGACCGGCTTACTCGCCGATCCCGAACAGCTTCTCGACGAAGTTTCGGTCGTCCTTCGGGGCCGCCCGGCGCGCGGGGGCCTGCTGGCGAGGCGCGGCCGGATCCCCAAAAATCTGGCCGAGGATGTCGGTCGGGCCGCTCGGCGCCGCGCTCGCCACGGAGGCCGTGGTCTCGGGCGGCGGCTTGCGCCAGCGGTTCAGGCCCGGCAGCGGAACCGGGTTCTGGCCCTTCAGCGCCTGGGTCATGTAGGTCTTCCAGATCTCCGCCGGCAGGTTGCCGCCGGTGACCTTCTTGGTCAGCTCGCCGTCGTCGTTGCCGAGCCAGATCCCGGTGACGAGGGTACCCGAGTAGCCGATGAACCAGGCGTCCCGGAAATCCTGGGTGGTGCCGGTCTTGCCCGCGAGCTCCCAGCCCGGGATGTCGGCTTTCTTGGCGGTGCCCGACACGAAGGTCTCGTGCATCATCGCGTTCATCATGCCGTCGGCGTTGGCGTCGATGACCCGGCCGAGGCCGTTGTCGGAACGCTTGTACAGCATCTTGCCGGCGGCGCTCTTCACGGAGGTGACCACGTAGGGGATCACGCCGGTGCCGCCGTTGGCGAAGGCCCCGTAGGCGCCGACCATCTCCAGCAGGGTCACCTCGGAGGTGCCGAGCGCGATCGAGCCGTTGGCCTGGAGCGGCGAGGTGATGCCGAGGCGCTGCGCCGTCTGCACCACCGTCTTCGGGCCGACCTCCTGGCCGAGCCGCACCGCCACCGTGTTGAGCGAGTGCGCCAGCGCCATGCGCAGGGTGACCGGGCCCTCGTAGCGGTGCGAGTAGTTCTCGGGCGCCCAGGTGCCGATCCGGATCGGCGCGTCGTCCTTGACGGTCTCGGGCGTCGCCCCGTGCTCCACGGCGGCGAGGTAGACGAACGGCTTGAACGAGGAGCCGGGTTGCCGCTTGGCGGTGGTCGCCCGGTTGAACTGGCTCTGCGCGTAGTCGCGCCCGCCGATCAGCGCACGGATCGCCCCATCGGGCCGCATCGAGACCAGGGCGCCCTGGCCGACGTTGAACCGCGTGCCCTTGGCGTTCAGCTCGTCGGTGAGCGCCTTCTCGGCGAGCCCCTGCAGGCCGGTGTCGACGGTGGTCTGGACCGTGATGTCGGTGTCGAACTTGCCGACGTAATCATCGAGCACGTCCATCACGAGGTCGGCGACGTAGTTGGCCGAGCCGCCGCCGCGTGCGTTGGCGGGCCGGGCCGGCTGGGCGAGCGCCACCTTGGCGTCCTGCGCCGGGACGAAGCCGAGTTCCTGCATGGCGGCCAGCACCTGGGCGGCGCGGGCCTGGGCGGCGGGCAGGTTGCGGTTGGGGGCGAGCCGCGAGGGCGCCTGGACGAGGCCGCCGAGCATCGCGGCCTGGGCCAGCGACACCTCCTTGGCGGGCTTGCCGAAGTAGCGCTGCGCCGCGGCCTCGACGCCGTAGGCGCCGGCGCCGAAATAGACCCGGTTCAGGTACAGTTCGAGGATCTCGTCCTTGCTGTACTTGTGCTCCAGCCACAGGGCGAGGATCGCCTCCTGGATCTTTCGCGAGGCCGAGCGCTCGGGGGTCAGGAACAGGTTCTTGGCGAGCTGCTGGGTCAGCGTCGAGCCGCCCTGCGCGACGCCGCGGCGCGTCAGGTTCTGGCCGATCGCCCGGAGGATGCCGACCGGGTCGACGCCGAAGTGCTGGTAGAACCGCCGGTCCTCGATCGCCACGAAGGCGCGGGGCAGGTAGGGCGGCAGCTCCTTGATCGAGACCACCCGGCCGCCGGTCTCACCCCGGTTGGCCAGCAGCGAGCCGTCGCTCGCCAGGATGGCGATGTTGGGCGGGCGCTTGGGCACCGCGAGCTGGTCGATCGGCGGCAGCTGCGAGGCATGGTAGGCGATGAGGCCGGCGACGCCGATCACCGCCCACAGGCCGAGCACCACGCTGCCATAGGCGATCCGGCTGAGCCACGAGCGCCGGCGCCGGCCGGACTTCTTTTGGGTCCGGCGTGGCGCCGTCTTGGCCGGAGCCCGCGCCGTCTCGTCCGCTCGCTTGCCCACGCGTTCCCCTGTCCCGGCCCGGTCTTCCCGGGACAGGCGCAGGTCGAGTTCGCCGCGATCCCGGACGCGCCCTTCGGGCACGTCGAAATTCGGCTCCATCCTGCCCCGACCCTTGGCCATGCATCCCGTCTTCGAACGATCCGAAACCAGCGCGCGCGTGCGTTGCGGCGTAGCCCGGTTACGGCACGCTAAATGCGGCGGTTTAAGGGGTCGTTAGCGTTCCGTTCAGCAACCCGCCCCCGGGGCGCGGGTGCTCCGTTGTCTTCAACCGGCCGCCGTCGGATCCTGGCCCAGCACCCGCCGGGCCTCGGCGAGGAGCACCGGGTGCCGGACCGATTGCGGGCCGGAATCCGGCGTCTCGCGGCCGAGACGGGCGATGCGCGCCGTGAACAGCTTCCGGCGCAGGCCGAACCGGCCGATGCTGGCCGTGAGCGCCAGCAAGACGACCCGCACGGCCTCGGTGCGCTCCCGCTCGTGCACGATCTCGGTCTTCAGTGCCTCCTCGCGCCGCAGGGCCGCGTCGAGTTCGAGCCGGACGGCGGCCCGGCTCGCCTCGTCCCGGCGCGCGGTCTCCAGCTGGATCCGGCATTCCTGCAGCGCGCTGAGGATCATGAGCTCCTGCGCCGACGCATCCCGCATTGAGTCCTCCCGGCGCACCGTCGCCCGGTAATCAACCCGGCACGCGCCCGATCCTTGTCATGAAAATTCGGCCCCGACCTGCGAAGGCGTCGAAGGGCGGACCGTCGGTGAGGCTCGCCTTACCGATGCGGGGCGCCGGCTGGAAGGCACCGCCCCGCGATATCGAGGCCGCGACCGTCGGCCAAGCCGGGATCGACGCCGTGCGTTGCAGGATTGCCGTGGCCCGGTTGTGTCAGGGTCGGTTCTATCCTGACGAGGCCGCAGCGGCGGCGCATCGACCGGCATGACACAAACGCGTATCGAGTTTTAGCCAGGGATAGCAGTCTCCGCGCGCTATCGGGCCTGTTAACCGCCCTGCCGCATTGTTCACTCCGCGCGCCCGGGAGTCGCGGGCCGGGACCGGAGGGAAGGTGCGATGACGGAGGATCGCCGCGGGGCATTCCGCAAGAACGCCTTCACGTTCGGTACCCTGCTGCTCGCCTGCGGCGAAGTCGGCTGCCTCGTCTGGGACGCAACCGAGACCGGCGCGCAGATCGAGGTCGAGGACGACCAGGCCGTGCCGGACCGCTTCCCGCTCCGTTTGACGGACGGGGCCGATCCGCGGCCGGCCGCCGTGGCGTGGCGCCGCAGCCGCCGGATCGGCATCGCGTTCGAGGGGTGAGCCGCCGGCCTCACGTGGCCGCAATGGACCGGCGCGAGCGCGGCCCATCCGCCAGCCGGAACCAGGCCGGGCGCACGAACAGCAGGGCGAGCGGCGTGTTCCGCACCAGCCGCTCCAGCGCCAGCGGCACCAGCAGCGCCGCCGCCATCACGATCAGCCCCGCGAGCCCAATATCGCTCACGAGGCCGGTGCGGACCAGGATCTCCCGGGTCGCGGCCATGGGCAGCGAGAAGGCGAGATAGATCACGATCGAGCGCTGCCCGCAGGTCCGGAGAGCTTCGGCGACGACGCCCCCCGCCCGCTCGATCAGCGCGGCCACGACCACGATCGCCAGGGCGCCGGCCGCCCCGAGGACGAGGCTCACGAGGGGCAGGCTGGCGAGGGTGGGATAGGCCGGATCGCCGGCGGGCGTCAGTGCCAGCCATCCCTCCACGACGGCCCAGGCGGCGAGGCCGCACAGCGCGGAGCCGACATGCCGACGGGCCGCGTCGGCCAGGGCGAAGATCCGGCCGGCGAACAGGTAGCCCGCCACGAAGTAGACGTAGCGGCCGCAGAACTCCTCGACGAGGGTCGCGTCGCTCCGGATGTCGGCGACCTGCAGCAGGGCGGCACCGGCCAGCAGCAGCGCCCCCGGGCAACGGCGCAAGGCCTTGGTCACCACGGAAAAAACCGCCAGCAGGTAGACGAACCACAGGCTCGAATAGGGCTCGACCAACGCGTGGGCGAGGTGGGCGGCGAACGCGCCCGGCCCGGCCTCCCCGACGATGCCGCCGTAGCGGGCCGCCGACTGGATCACCAGCCAGAGCCCGTAGAAATACGCGAAGTGCAGGACCCGGCGGTCGGCGAACAGGCGCCAGTCCCGGTCGATCACCCGACCCAGGAACAAGCCGGACAGCAGGAAGAAATCCGGGATCCGGAACGGCTTGGCGAAGGCCACCACCGGGTGCAGGAACCCCTCGCCGCCAAGGGCCGTGCCGGTGCCGATGACGGAATGCATCATCACCACCAGGAGGATGCAGATCCCCTTGGCGATATCGACCCAGGCCAGCCGGCCGTCCGCGTCCCCTACCCCGCCCATCGATCAGCTCCCAGACCGGGGCCAATGTGGATCGACAAGGTTGACAGGCTTGCCGGCCGTGGGGCGGAACCTGCGGATGTCCTGAGCGCCGGGTAAACGGCGGCCTCAATCCCGGCGCTTGCCCGCGCGGCGGTCGCGGGTCATCCGCGTGGCGGCGTGGAAATCGTCGGGCTTGCCGCGGATCCAGGCCAGGAACCGCGCGATCTCGGGATCGTCCCGCAGCGCGTCCACGTCGGCGAGCCGCCGGGCGATCTCGGCCTCGCTGTAGCGGGCATGGATCGCCGAATGGCAGATCTGGTGCAGCCGCACCGTGCCCTGGTGGGTGCCGCCCTTCAGCTTCGGGGTCAGGTGGTGCAGGCTGGAGCGGGCGCGGGGCGGGATCGGCCGACCGCAGAGCGGGCAGACCGGATCCGCCCGGGCAACCGCTCCGGGCATCTCCGGATCGTCGGCATTCCAGCGCCGGGAGCGGCGTCCGACCAAACCTTGTTTCCTCCCGCCCGCTTCAGGGCACAGCCTGATCCGCCGTCCCGCAGGCCGGCCCGACGAGCCGCCGGAACAGCGCCTCGGCCTCGCGGTCCCGGGCCCCGAAGATCGACACGTGGTCCCCCGGCACCAGCGCGAACTGCGCCCGGGGACCCGCCGCCGTGGCGAGCGCCCAAGCGAGCTTGGCCGGCACCACCGGGTCGTCGGCGCCCTGGACGATCAGGATCGGCGCGGACCCGCCGCGGATGCGCAGGTCCGAGCGATAGGTGTCGCGCAGGAGCCAGGACGGTGCCAGCGGGACATGCAGACGCACGGCATGGGCGAGCGAGTCGAAGGGCGCTTCAAGGTAGAGCCCGATCGCCTCGACTTGCCCGGCGATCGCGACCGCCACCGCGGTCCCCAGGGAATGGCCATGCAGCAGGATCGGCGCCCCCGGGGCCCGGGTACGCGCGGCCGCGACCGCCGCGAGCCCGTCGCGGATCAGGCCGTGCTCGCTCGGCGTGCCCGTCGAGCCCGGATAGCCGCGATAGGCCGGCGCCAGCAGGCCCCAGCCGGCCGCGCGCCACGGATCAGCCGCGAAACGGTCCGCGTGCGGCTCGGGCCGGGAGCCGTTGCCGTGGAAGCTGATCACGATGCCGCAGCCGGGACGCGGCGACCGCCACAGGGCGAACAGCCGCTCGCCGTCCTCTGTTGCTACCGTGACCGGCTCGGTCCCGGGCGGTGCCGCCTGGATGCGCACGGGTTGCCCGTTCCAGGCCGCGCCCGGGTAGATCAGCCGCCGCTGGAACAGCGCGAGGGCGACGAGCCAAGCCAGGTAGAGCACCGCCAGGGCGGCCAGCAGTAGGAGCAGGATGCGCATCGTTCCTTGAAGGTTCAAAGATGGGCATCGTAGCCAAGTTTGTTTGGCCCAGGGCGGCTTTGATGAGTGGTTGGGCGGCCCTGCCCCTACACAGGGCTCTTGGCTTTGGGCGACCGGAGCTTCTCCCGCCGGACAACACCGGCCTGTTATCCGCTCGCCTCGCCGCAGCATTGACAAACCCATCCCCGGGGCCGAGTCTTGAACCGTTCCGAGGGGGGCCCTGAAGGGGGCTGAGATTGGGCATGCTGCCCTGACCCTTGAACCTGATCCGGCTCATACCGGCGGAGGGACGGGAACCTACGGCTGCCCGCGTGCGTGCGGCCGGATCTCATCTCAGCCATCGCGTGGTCCGGAGCGCTCCAACACGAGGAGAGGCCCACGATGAACGCACCCGTTCTGCCCAAGGACGTGAAAGGCAGCCCCGAGACCGTGACCACGGGTCCGGTCACCGGATCGCGCAAGGTCTATGCGAGCCCGGCCGGCCGGTCGGACATCCGCGTGCCCTATCGCGAGATCGTCCTGTCCGATCCGAAAGAGGAGCCGGTGCGGGTCTACGATCCGTCGGGCCCCTATACCGAGACCGACGCGCGCATCGACCTCACCGCCGGCCTGCCCGGCGTGCGCGAGCCCTGGATCGCGGCGCGCGGCTACACCGCGGTCGAGCCCCGGGCGGTCAAGCCCGAGGATAACGGCTTCGCCGGCGACAAGCTCGTGGACCCCTGCCCCGCCGCCCGCACGATCCGCAAGGCCGGTCCTGGCCAGATGGTGACGCAGTACGAGTTCGCCCGCGCCGGGATCATCACCGAGGAGATGATCTACGTCGCCCACCGCGAGAACGCCTGCCGCGACGCGATGCTGGCCGGCGCCGAGGCCACCCTCGCCGACGGCCAGAGCTTCGGGGCCTCCGTGCCGCCGTTCATCACCCCCGAATTCGTGCGCGACGAGATCGCCCGCGGCCGGGCGATCATCCCGGCCAACATCAACCACACCGAGCTGGAGCCGATGGCGATCGGCCGGAATTTTCTGGTCAAGATCAACGCCAATATCGGTAACTCGGCGGTCACGTCGTCGGCCGCGTTGGAGGTGGAAAAGCTGGTCTGGTCGATCCGCTGGGGCGCCGACACGGTCATGGACCTGTCCACCGGCCGCAACATCCACAACATCCGCTCGTGGATCATCCGCAACAGCCCGGTGCCGATCGGAACCGTGCCGATCTACCAGGCGCTCGAGAAGGTCGGCGGCGATCCGCTCAAGCTCGACTGGGAAGTCTTCAAGGACACGCTGATCGAGCAGGCCGAGCAGGGCATCGACTACTTCACCATCCATGCCGGCGTGCGGCTGGCCTATGTGCCGCTGACCGCCCGGCGGGTCACCGGCATCGTCTCACGCGGCGGCTCGATCATGGCGCGCTGGTGCCTGGCCGGGCACCGGGAATCGTTCCTGTACGAGCATTTCGACGAGATCTGCGACATCATGCGGGCCTACGACGTGTCGTTCTCGCTGGGCGACGGTCTGCGCCCGGGCTCGATCGCCGACGCCAATGACGCCGCGCAGTTCGGCGAGCTGGAGACGCTGGGCGAACTGACCAAGATCGCCTGGGACAAGGGCTGCCAGGTGATGATCGAGGGCCCCGGCCACGTGCCGATGCACAAGATCAAGGTCAACATGGAGAAGCAGCTGCGGGAATGCGGCGAGGCGCCGTTCTACACCCTCGGCCCACTGACCACCGACATCGCCCCAGGCTACGACCACATCACCTCGGGCATCGGCGCCGCGATGATCGGCTGGTTCGGCACCGCGATGCTCTGCTACGTCACCCCGAAGGAGCACCTCGGGCTGCCGGACCGCGACGACGTGAAGACCGGGGTGATCACCTACAAGATCGCCGCCCACGCCGCCGACCTCGCCAAGGGCCACCCGGCCGCCCAGCTGCGCGACGACGCGCTCAGCCGCGCCCGGTTCGACTTCCGCTGGGAGGACCAGTTCAACCTGGGCCTCGATCCGGATACGGCCCGCCGCTACCACGACGAGACCCTGCCCAAGGACGCCCACAAGGTCGCGCATTTCTGCTCGATGTGCGGGCCGAAGTTCTGCTCGATGAAGATCACGCAGGACCTGCGCGCCGAGGTGCTGGCGATGGAGGAGGCCGGCGCGGTCGTGGGCGCCGCACCCGCGATGTCCAAGGCCGAGGCCGAGGCCGGCATGCGGGCAAAATCGGAAGAGTTCCTGGCCGAGGGCGGCAAGCTCTACGTCGACGCGGCCGAGTGAGGAGCCGGCACGCCCCGTCCGCTCAGGACGTGGGCGTGCCGCATCCGGCGCCGCCGCCGCGCGGCGCCGTGATCGCGATCGCCGAGTCCGGCTCGGCCCCGTAGGCATCGTAGAGCACCGCGAGCATCAGTTCGGCGGCGATGCCGACATCGGGAGGATCTCCGAGGATGACGGTGCGCGAGAAATTCGCTCCTCCGTCGGCTTGGTCATACTGAAGGGCCCGGAGGGCGGCCTGGGATTGCGCCTGGAGCCGAAAACCCGTTTTCCCGTAGGCGCCCGACGAGGCTTCGCACAGCATCGCGGTGTCGAAGGGCTGGAAGATGCACTGGACGTAGTGCATCGGCCGATCGCGCAGCGCCACGACGATGAAGCGATCGCGCGACGTTTCGACGGGTCCGCGCCGATGGATCGCGTCGAGGCGCGCCACGACCGCGCAGCGATGCTGCCGGATGAACGCCTCCCGGAGTGATAAACCTGGTCGCGCCTGCACGCTGCCCGCTGGTGCCTCGGCAGACGCCGCAACCAGGAACGCCATCGCCATTCGGGTCCAGCGCATGGATACCTCCGGACGCGTGCCGTGCCCCGTGGCGCAACAGCGGCACGGATCGCCCCACCCGCGCGGCACGCGGGACCAAGGACCGGACGAATCGCAAAATGATGCCGTTCCGGTAACGGGATCTTCATCGCGACTCGGGCTGGCCCGCAACCATCCCCTGCGCCGGGGGCGTCCGTTAACGGACGCTTAGGCGGCGGAACCGCTGAATCCCTCGATCACAGGATCGCAGGAGATCAGCCATGGATATCCGTCCGCTCAACGCGACGACGCCGGGGCCGCAGGGTCTCGAATCGCTCGCGGCGTCGGCCGCCCCGGCCGCCACCCAGGTCACCACCCCGGCGCAGGCCGCCACCGCCCCGCTGGAGCCGGCGGTCAAGCTCGACATCACCCCAACCGGCGACAAGGCGCGCTACATCCAGGATCCGGACACGAGCTCGATCGTGTTCCAGGTGGTCGATTCCCGGTCCGGCAACGTCGTCGAGCAACTGCCCAGCGAGACGGCCCTGCGCAACCGGGCCTACGACGCCGCCCGCGAATCGCACGCCGCCGCGGGGAACCTGTCCCGGATAGCTTGAGCCACCCGCTCAAGCCGAGGCAGCTTTACTGGGCGCGGTCCGACCTGCGGACATGCGGCCTTACGGAAACTGGAAAAACCCCGTTTGACGGACTCGTTGGCGGGCTGCTAGATCGCTCTCGTACACGGGCGCACGGAGCACCCGCGAGGCCCCGGCCTCGTGGGCGCGACACCACCGCGCCGGCCGTGTCCGCGGGCGTAGTTCAGTGGTAGAACGTCAGCTTCCCAAGCTGAATGTCGTCGGTTCGATCCCGATCGCCCGCTCCAACTAACTTTCCAAGACCGTTGTACGCACGTACCCCGCTTGGTTTCCCGAGGATTGGTAAAAACCTGTCTTCGCGGCCCGGTGGGTCGGCTTCAGGCTCGTTTCCGTCCGTGATTTCCGAGCCGCGAATAGCTCTGCGTCGTCGAGATCCGTGTGGGGGCTGTGGCTGACCGGATGCGGTTTCGGTCGGGCTTGCGGGCTCGGTGAGCGCCCCGGCTGTGAAAGCCGTGTCCCAGGCCTGTCCCGGTGCGCAGGCCTCGATCCGCTCGCGCCGGTCGGAGACCGATTGGGCATGGGGCCGACCCACGGACCTGCGGATCGCCTTGACCGACGCGGTGACGCTCTACCCCGGTGACACCCCAACGGTCCCGTGAGGCAGCATCGCACGATCTCGTCGGGTTCCGGTCGCCAAGCCATCGGTTCCGTCCAGGGTCGGCTCGAAATTCATACGTCAGGGCGGACCGGTCCCAGGGGACCGATCCTGTGCGACAGGCCCGCCCCGGGCTGTTCAGAACCTGACCGTGAAGGCGCCCTTTGCGGCGTGGTCCTGGGCGCGGGCGCCGATCTGGCCGGTGTAGGACAGGCCCAAGCTCGCCGCCGGGGAGAGCAGCACCGATAGGCCGGCCTCGGCGACCAGGGCGTCGCGGTCGATCGGCAGGCCCGCGCTCACGAACCGGGCGCCG
Organism: Methylobacterium sp. WL7; assembly: GCF_008040085.1. NCBI lineage: Bacteria > Pseudomonadati > Pseudomonadota > Alphaproteobacteria > Hyphomicrobiales > Methylobacteriaceae > Methylobacterium > Methylobacterium sp. WL7. Next base: position 22,106 of record NZ_VRVG01000091.1, read on the forward strand.
GTGCCCCGGAACGCCAGAACCGCGCTCGGCACGCCGTCGCCGAAGGTGCGCCGGTACCCGGCGAGCGCGTGCACCGACACCGGCAGCGCCGCCTCCGGATCGAGCTGCGCCT
>NZ_VRVG01000092.1:0-21740 GCF_008040085.1 Methylobacterium sp. WL7
GTGGGGGGCCGGGGCGGGGTCGGGACGCCGAGGATCGCGCGGATGTGGGCCAGGCCGGCCGTCCGGTTCGAGCCCGTGAGGAAGCCGTAGTGCCGGATGCGGTGGAAGCCGCGCGGCAGGACATGGAGCAGGAAGCGCCGGATGAACTCCTTGGCCGACAGGGTCATGATCCGCGGCCGTCCGGTCTCGTCGCGCCGGTAGTCCTTGACGCGGAAGCTGACGCTCGCGCCGTCGAAGGCGAGGATGCGTCGGCTGGAGATGGCGACGCGGTGGGTGTAGCGCGCCAGATAGGCGAGCACCGCCTTCGGTCCGGCAAACGGCGGCTTGGCGTAGACCACCCAACGCTTCCGCCGTACCGAGGCGAGCGCGCGGGCGAAGGCCCTGGGATCCGAGAGCGGGGCCAGGGTGCCGAAGAAGGCGAGCGTCCCGGCCTGATGGAGGGCGGTGAGCCCTTCGAGGAACAGGCGGCGGAACAGCAGACCCAGGACCCGCACCGGCAGGAGGAAGCCGGGGCGCGCGGCGATCCAGCGGGTCCCGTCCGGGGAGAGGCCGCCGCCGGGGACGATCATGTGGACGTGCGGATGGTGGGTCATGGCCGAGCCCCAGCTGTGGAGCACGGCGGTGAGGCCGATGCGGGCCCCGAGATGCTTCGGGTCGCCGGCGATCCGCATCAGGGTGGTGCTCGCCGCCCGGAACAGCAAGTCGTAGACGGCGGCCTTGTTCTGGAAGGCAATGGCGGCGATCTCGGCCGGCAGGGTGAAGACGACGTGGAAGTAGCCGACCGGGAGGAGGTCGGCCTCGCGCGCGGCGAGCCAGTCGCGGGCCGCCGCGCCCTGGCACCGGGGGCAGTGCCGGTTGCGGCAGGAGTTGTAGGCGATGCGCAGGTGGCCGCACGCGTCGCAGCCCTCGACATGGCCGCCGAGGCTGGCCGTGCGGCAGCGCTCGATCGCAGCCATCACCTTCAGCGTGTCCAGGCTCAGATGGCCGGCCTGATCAACGCGATAGGCTGGGCCGGCGGCGCAGAAGACGTCGGCCAGTTCGATCGCGGCGACCGTCGCGGCGGGCATCGTCTCAGCCCGGCGCTGGCCCCTGTCTATGGAACAGGGCGAGCCTGTCGAGCGGGCTCGTCACGGCCCGCACCGTCCGGGTGGCGACCTTGGCGTAGAGGGCGGTCGTGTCGAGCCGGCTGTGCCCGAGCAGGACTTGGATGACGCGGATGTCGACGCCGTCCTCCAGGAGGTGGGTGGCGAAGGAATGGCGCAGGGTATGGGGACCGACGCGCTTGGGGATCCCGGCCGCGCGCGCCGCCTCCACGACGACGCGGTGAAGCTGGCGCGTGCTGATCGGCCGTATCTGGTCCTGCCCGGGGAACAGCCAGCCCTGGCGCTGCAGGATGCCCTGCCGGTATCCCTCGACCCACCATCGCCTCAGCAGGTCCAGAAGATCGGCCGACAGCAGGGCGTTGCGGTCGCGCTCGCCCTTGCCGCGCTCGATCCGCAGGAGCATGCGGGTCGAGTCGATATCGCCGACCCTGAGCGCGGCGACTTCGGCCACGCGCAGTCCGGCGCCGTAGGCAACCGACAGGGCGGCGAGGTGCTTCAGGCAGACCGTGGCATCGAGCAGGCGCCCGACCTCGTCGGCGCTCAGCACGTCGGGCAGCGCGCGGGGATGCCGAAGGCGGACCAGCCTGCGGGCGAGATCGGGGCGGTTGAGCGTCTGGACGAAGAAGAAGCGCAGGGCGGAGACGATGGCGTTCATGGTCGGCACGCCGAGGCCGAGTTCCTGCTGGGCGATCTGAAAGCGGCGCAGGTCGTCGCCGGTCGCGGTATCGGGCGATCGCCGCAGGAAGGCGGCCAGCCGCCCGACGTCGCGGATGTAATTGCGCTGCGTCTCCCGAGAGAACCGGCGCAGGGTCATGTCGTCGATCAGGCGCTGGCGCAACGAGCCGCCGGCAGCGGCGGGAACGGCGAGGACGGTCATGGGACGGCTCCGCTCGAAGGAAGGGAGCCGGGATCGTCCGCCCGGACCGGGCGGTCCTCAATCGGCGCTCGGCGTTCGAGTCAATCCACCGACGTCGACGCTGCCACCCATCCCGCGCGAGCGGGTTCGTTCATCCAGCCATCTGAGACGTTCAGGCGGGCGCTTCGTGGTGGCAGTTGCTGGCCGAAAGCGGCTGGTCCGCTCCTGAGGTCGGGTGCTGGGAAAGCAGACGATCTCATGCCGACCGAGACTGGGTGAAAACGCGGTCCCCGTGCGGCTCGTGGTAAGAGCGACGACAAACCTTACGAGCGGACTATGATGACGGCGCCCTGCCTTTTGTCCCGAACCGAGTTCTCAGCCTGCTTCACCGCTCCGATGCGGAACGTGACGGCAACCGCTGACGCAGGCGTCGATGTCTGGTCGTACGTCGAATCGATCGAGCTGCCGCTGGGACGTGTCACGGAGCTTCTCGACGTCACCGACGTCTATCGCGACGCAGCCGACCGGTACGATCAGGTTCTGATCGGTACGAACGTGAACAACCTCTTACTTGTCGTGATCGTGGATATCCTACGTTGCACCGTGCACGGTCATTATTTCCTCGACTTGGCAGACGTGTACGGCATAGCCTAAACCTGAAGACGGTAACATCAGCGCCTGATTTAACTAAGGCAAATCAGCTAGCCTGCTATGCGCATCTAACCGGACATTGGGTAGGCATTCGATCCCTCACCGTCCCAACTTCATCGGCATCAAGCTGTTAGGGGCGATCTCCGGCATCTTCGCTATCTGGTCGAACGGCACGACCGCCATCACGTGGCCGTCCGGCATCTTGACGATGTTGAACTGCTTGCCAGTAGCTTTGTCAGTCGCGATCGCGACCATGAGCTGCATCGGCTCGAACGGCGTGACGACGAAGTCGTGACCCCAAGCGCCGACAAGCCCCGACAGGGACGCCGTGGCCAGGCCCGTACCGGCGAGGAGAGCGACAGCCGGCAGAATTGCGCGCATCATGAAGGATCGCCTCCGGTTCCATCGAGGAAACTTCGCGGGTCCGGACCGAAGGGTTACGGGGCTGGGTCATCCTGCGCGTCGCCGCCCGCACCGTAACGGAAGGCCTGCGGCGAACGAAAGTCCGGCTGGACGGAGAGGAATCCCGATGGCGTCGTTTGCGATCCGACCAAAACGGCGCGCTTGGGTGCCCCTGATCAGGACGCAAGCGCGATGAGTTCCGGTCCTGGCACCGCGCCTGACGGGCGGCGCAGCGGCGTGCGTTGGGTGACCTTCGGACTCGTTCGCGGGGTGTTGCACGCGTCCCGGACCACCGCTCGGATCGCCGCCACGCTGGTCCTGGCGGCCCTCGGCATCCTGTTCCTGAACTACGTCGTACTCTCCACCGATAAGGCGCACGCCTATCGCAACCTCGACCCGGGGCTGACCGAATGCCGTGACGGGCTCGCGACTGGGTGGACGATCCTGGCCGATACAGGGCGCGAGACCCTGCGGGCGGCGATGCCGTCCGACGGCGACGGTTGGGTCGATGCCAGCAACGACGAGGGCGCGGTGATCGCGACAGATGCGCGTTGGGCGACCCGGCTGCGCTGCGCCCTGCAGCGCCACATCGTCCCGGCCCGCGAGTCCGGTGGGAGCGACCTCGCCTTCCATCTCGGCTTCATCGAGTTCCAGGAGGACGGCGAACCTTATGCGCTGGTCTCCCGCGAGGGTGCGAGCGACACGGCCATCGACAGCGCGATGCTCCGCCACGCCATGGATAACGAGATGCGGGCCAAGGGTATGCCGGCCACGATGGTCAAGCCCGTCATCACCCAGCTCGACGCCCTGAAAAAGCATCTTTCGACCGGGTCGCATTACGTGATCGCGTTCGTCCACGGCTGGCGGCACGACGCGCGGATCGGCGACGGCAACGTGGCGGACCTGCGCCTCTACGCGGCCCACGCCGCCCGTTTTCTCGCGCAGCGTTGCCCCAGCGACCCGAGCGTCTGCGACATGGACGTCACGGCGATCTATATCGGCTGGCGCGGGGCGCGAGTCGACGAGCGCGGCCTGCGGCGGTGGTTCGGCGACGCGATCGGCGGCTTCTTCGGAAATCTCTCGGCCGGCGCTACCTTGTTCGACCGGAAGCCGGTGAGCGAGGCCATCGCGCCCGCGGCGATCTCGGCGCTCCGCACGATCGAGACGACACTCAGCGCGCCGGGCGCGCACAACAAGCTGATCGTCGCCGGGCACAGCCTCGGTGGCAACATGCTTGCGAGCGGGCTCAAGGACGACATGGTCAAGGCGGTGCACCGCCATCGGTTCGGAGAAACGCTACTGCCGGTGCTGGGCAATCTCGTGGTCCTGATCAACCCCGCCTCCGAAGCGAGTAAATGGACTGCGATCCAGCGCGAGGTCTGGTTGAAGCTGGCCGACCATGCCGACGCCCAAACGCCGGCTGCCGAGGTCGCGCGCGACGACGGCTACTTTCCGGCCGACCAGCGACCGGTCCTGATGTCGGTGACCGCGGCTCTGGCCTTCCCGGCCGGTGGCCTGCGGCCTGGGGATTGCGCGTGGATCGGCCTCGATATCGATGACGCCTTCGCCGCCGCCCGCCGGAAGATCCGGAGCCGGCTCTCGGCGACGGACAGCATGTTCGATGCGGGCGTCGACTATGATTGGGCGACACACGACCTGTTCCCGACCTTCAAGTTCGATTTCCGCCCGGCAGCGAGCTTCCTCGACCGCGTGGCGGCGCGGTTCGAAGGCCGCCAGCCCCGAGGCGAGAGTTGCACCCCGCCCGCGCCCGTCGACCTCGTAGCCGGATCGCTGACCCTGCCGCTGCGCGCCCTGTCGCTGCTGGCCGCGACCTTCCCGTTCCAGAACACCGCCCGGGAGGATTCGCACACCATCGGCAACCTCGACCCGCCGCGGCCGGCAGCCGGCGTGCTCGCCGATGCCCAACCCTCGGCCGCGCCGTTCGGTACGACCCACGAGCTACTCGGGCTCGATGCTTCCGGCCTCGAACGGCACCACCCCTACGCGACGCTCGCCGACGCCGCCCTCGACTGCCCGCGCTCCGACCATTGGCTGACCCGGGGTCGGCTGGCGCGCGCCGACCGACGCGGCAACTTCTGGGACAGCGCCGACCTCGCACCCGGCCGGCCTGGCGAGCACGGCCCCGCCGCGCGCTTCCTGCACGGCCTTCAGTTGACCGGCATGGCGCCGATCACGCGCGCCAACGACCCGTTCTGGAACGTCCGCGCTTTCGACAACGCGCTCTCGCGCCACGACGGCTACCGACTGTCTTCGTTCATCTGTGCGCTGAACCAGCTCGTCATGGACGACATCACCGATGCGCCGACTTTGATGAATGATCACCGTGACACGCAAATCCCATAGAGCCTATTCCGAACATTTGCCCCCAGCCGTCTGCCCCGAAGCGGACCAGCAGTATTCACCCGTCTCAGAAACTCAGGCGAGCGCTGCGTGTTGACCGTTGCTGGCCGTAAGGTGGCGGTCCGTTTCCGACGTTAAAACCGGAAAGGCAGACCTTTCCCGTGGCTGAAGTAGTTGCTCTTGAGGGAGGCTGCGCGGTCCTTCTACCTGTTTGAAGGTCTACTTCGAATCGAGGTGTGCACGCTCGGCGATCAACCACAACCTGCTCAACAAGCACACAGCGGCTATCGCCGTGACCCCCGCGATCAAGGTCACCAACATCATCCTGCTGTTGCTGCTCGTCAAACTTTAGATACCATCTTGTGATAGCCGACCAAATTATACGCTTTAGGTTATGCGCTTTATAGTATCAAAGTTCCGCGCTAAATAAAATTAGAGTATTGGGCTGCCCTTTGGAAATCGGGCGGCCTTTTGCAATGCGGAGCGAGTTTGAACGGGTCTGAGAAGGGCAGCCGGCGAATCAGAAATGCGTTCGGAGCATTCGCCGCCTAGCCGCCTGGAAGAGCTGCTGGCTGAGGAAATCTGCGTAACGACGCGTTCACGCAGGTACGCGACGCCCATCCCACCGGTCCGAACGCCATCGTCCCAGTATTGCTTGGAGGCGGGAGCGGCGGAAGCCAGCGCGGGGGATGCAACGATGAGGATCAGGAGGGTGAAGCGAATCACTCGGTTGTCCTTGGATGGATCGGAAACGCGGGTGCGATGCTTGGGAAGGTCGTCGGAGACCGCCATGCGACCTCATGTGGAACGGCCACCTACGCCCATCGCCACAAATCGGGCATGCCTTGCCTCCAGGTCGGCAAGGTCGTGGGGGTCGGCGACGTCGCGCCTGGCCGCAGCGAGGACGAGGTCGGCGTGGCGGGCGAGCTCGGCGGTCCGGTCCGTCAGCCGCTCGACCTCGGCGACGCGGGTGAGCACGTCGAGCATACGGACCAGGACGTGCACAGAGCCGGCGGCGTTCTGGCGGATCATGTGGAACATGGCGTCACACAGGCCGTCGTAGTCGGTCACCGGCACAACGAGCACGACCTCGCCCTCGCGCACGACCGCCCCGGTGGGCAGGTGACGCGACGCCACGCGGCACAGGGCATCGCCGAGGTGGTCGACGACGCTACCGGCCGTGAACGGGTCGTTGATGCCGGGCGAGAGCGCGCGGACCGCGATCTCGACCAGTTGCCGGATCGAGTATTCGAGGTCCTGGAGGGCGGCCGGGCGGCGACCGAAGGTCAAGGCCCCGCGAATGGCCTCGCCGGCCTCCGCGACGCCGGCGGAGACATAGGCGATCGGGAAACCGCTCGGCACGTAGTCGCCGGGCCGGATCCTCAATGCGACGACGACGCCATGCGCGTGCGCCCAATCCGCCAACCCGTCCTTGTCGAGCGCCTGAAGGTATCCGCTCCCGCTCACGGCCACCCCGCCCCCCTCCGGCAGTCGGGCGGGAGGCGTCATTCCCGCCCTGTCTTGGGTGCGCGCCTCGACGGCCGCACACAGGTCGCGATGGACCGCGTCGACCACGGTCTCGACGTTGATGCTGATGGCGATGTGGTGAACGAACCAGACCAGGGTAGCGAGCGACAGCAGAGCGAGCGCGATAGCCCCGGTGATCGCGAGATGTGGGACGAACGGACTCTCCTGCACAGTACGCACCGTCCGCAGGACCATCAGCGCGTAGGCGAAGGTGCCGAGGAAGATCCCGAGGACGACCTGGTTGCGGGCGTCCCGCGTGAAGTTGCGCAGCAGACGCGGGCCCATCTGACCGGAGGCGAGCGTAAGGGCCGCGATGGTGATGGAGAAGGTCGTGCCGGCCACCCCGATGGTCGAGGACGCCACGGCGCTCAGGAGCGCGCGCGCACCTTCTGCGCCGCCGGAATAGCCCCAGTTCTGGTCGGGCGATGAGGCTTCGTAGCCTGCGATGTGGGCCGTCTCCAGCCAGACTCCGATCTGGGCCAGCAGCAGGCATCCGAGAACGATCAGGGCAGGCTTGAGCCAGAACAGGTCGCCCAGGAACTCGATCCAGGCCTGGAGACGCGCCTTCATGCCCGATCCTCCTCGCGACGAACCGTCTCGCCATCATCGCGGAGCACTCGATCCTTCCGGAGAACCTCCCAGCGCGCACGCGGCGGACTTCTGCCGGCCGGCCAGCCCTCGCGCTGGCGGGTGCGGTCGCCGTCCGCCTCCTCGGTCTGGTCGTGCAGAAGGATCTGGCTCGTCGGGTAGGGCAGGTCGATGCCGGCGGCGGTGAGCGCGTCCTTCACGTTCGAGATGGCGTGGTCGAGCGCGTCCACCGCGTCGCGCCGCCGGGGCGGGTCGATCCAGAAGCGCGCCGTCATGTCGACGCCGGCGGCGCCCAGGCCCGTGACCAGCGCCTCGGGCGGCGGGTCAACGAGAACGCCCTTGGTCCCCTGTAAAGCCTCGACGATAACGCGGCGGGCCTCCTTCATGTCGTCACCGTTTCCGATGGTGAGCGGGAAGGCGAGCCGACGCTTGTCGTGGGCGGTGATGATCGTGATCTTGTCGACGAACAGTGTCGCGTTTGGGATCAGGATGCGCTGGTTGTCGTAGGTGCGCAGAACCGTCGCCCGTACCCAAACGTCCTCGACCGTGCCTTCGTGCGAGCCCGCCCGGATCTGGTCGCCGATCACGAACGGACGGGTCAGCAGGATGAGGATGCCAGCCAGCAGGTTCTGGAGCACGTCGCGGAAAGCGAAGCCGATGGCGACGCCGCCGATGCCGAGCAGGTTGAACAGGTCCGCGGCCGAGACGGAGGGAAAAGCCACCGAGGCCGCAACTAGGAACGAGACCAGGATCGTCATGCCGCCGGCGATCCGCCCGAGCACGGCGGCGGAACCGGGCGAGGCCTGCCGCAGCTCCGCCGCCCTGCGAACGGCGGCGCGAACGCCGCGGGCGACCAGGAGGCCCAGGCCGAACAGGACGAGGGCGATGACGAGCCCCGGCACGAGGGCGGCGGCCGAGCGGCCCAGTCCTTCGAGGCGCCCGATCGCTTCCGAGAAGATCATACGGTGTCCCGATTCATAACAAAGCCGCCGGTGGCGGGCGTGCCAGCCGGCGGCGCTTCATCGATGATCCGCGGGGGACAGCCCCCACGGATCGCGGTCGGGCCGGGTCAGCGACGCGGGCCGCCAGTCGTTCCGCCATATTGCTGCCCGCGGGCGCCGCGCGAGGGCATGCTCGCGTTGCCGCGGCTGGCCGAACCCTGCCGCATGCGGTGGCGCCGGTGCATACGCACCTGGACAAGGTCGGCGTTCGTCGAGGTTGCAACGCCGGTTGCGTTCACCGGCAGCGCTGCCGAGGGCAGAGTCGAAGCGCCGAGACCGAGACCGGCCAGGAGCGCCGAGGCGAGAATGGTGTGCTTCATGGTCGTCTCTCCTTCGTTGGTCGCGATCACTTCTTCATCTTCGAGTAAGAGAACGTCGGCGCGTTCTTCAGGGTATCCTTGTCGGTATCGGCGTAAACCGCCCACTTGCCGTCCTTGTCATGGATGGCGAGAGTCGACGGGTCGAGCACCACGTAGCTCTCTCCCATGCCGAGGAAGCCGCCCACGCTGACGACCACGCCGGTCAGGGTCTTGCCGTTCTCGATCACGAGATCCTCGACCTCGCCGACCGTCTCCTTCTTGTTATTGTAGACGGTCGCGCCGACGAGCTTGGACGACATTACGTCGGCCGGCTTCACGGTCACGTACTTGAGCTTCACCGTCGCGGTGTCGGCCATCTTCATCCCCATGTCAGAGGAAGAGCTCATGCCTGTAGTCGGAGTAGCGGGCGTCGTCTGGGCGAGCGCCGGAACCGAGAGGCAAGCGAGCGCAATGGCGGCGGTGATGTTGCGATAAGACAAGACGTTCTCCGAGTGAAGGCTTTGAAGGTGCAGATTGGGATGCCCGACCACAGGGCCTGGCATGTACCCATCCAGACTGCACGGTTCGGGGCCACAACGTCTTCGTTCAGGAAACGTTCAGAAAAATCGTCGCCCACCACATGAACATTTTGTAAGTCGCCGACCCAACACGGATCGATAAACGGGCTTGACGATGCGGGTCTTACCCACCGATCCGTAGTACACCGCCGTGATGCGCTGCATGAACGAAAATTAATCCCGGGCTATGGCAGCATCATAGATAACTTTCTTGTGATTATTACGGCGAAACTGGACACAGCAACGTCCCGTAACGTCGTCACGAGCCTCGATGATCGGGCCGTGACGACGTAAAAGGGATTTTCGATGATGCGTACCACCCTGACCGCCGCCTTCCTCGCCGTAGGCGTGGCCATTGCGGCTCCGGCCCTCGCCGAGACCTCCCCGATGGTCGGTGGCGCGCCGATGATGGCCGACAAAACCATCGTGGAGAACGCCTCCAAGGCCAGCAATCTGACGACCCTCGTCGCCGCCGTGAAGGCCGCCGGGCTCGCCGACACCTTGAGCGGTAAGGGCCCGTTCACGGTGTTCGCGCCGACGAACGACGCCTTCAAGAAGCTGCCGGCCGGCACGGTCGACTCGCTCCTGAAGCCCGACATGAAGAAGACGCTGACGGCCGTGCTCACCTACCACGTCGTGCCGGGCAAGCTCGACGCCAAGGAGTTGAAGGCCAAGGCGAAGATGGGCGGCGAAGCCGCGAACCTGAAGACGGTCGAGGGCCAAGTGTTGACCGTGAAGATGGACGGCGACCGGCTTGCGCTGATCGACCAGAAGGGCGGCGGCGCCTTCGTGGAGCAGGCCGACGTGAACCAGTCGAACGGCGTCGTGCACGTCATCGACAGCGTCCTGATGCCGAAGTAACCCGTCGTTACGGACGGCCCGCCTCCTTTTCGGGGGTGGGCCGTCTCTCCCGAATGCACCATCGCCGAGGAACATTCGAACTTGGCCATTCATTGGAATGGTCATGAGGTTCCTCACGACGTTCCTGGCGGCGATGGCCATCTCTACGGCCCTGCTGGTCGGCGCAGCTTTCTGGATCGGCGCTCCTCACCAGGGGATGCAATCGACGGGACTGACCGCGGCCACTGTCCTCGGCACCGACGGCATGGCACCGATAGCCCGCCCGTCGGATCAGGGTGCGGTCGCGTCCGAGGATGCCATAATCGGCGTCGCGGTTGGCGACCAAGGCTAGGTTCAGTCCGCGAGCCCTCAAGGTCGAGTCTCGCCACGTCCGGAGGCTCCCGTTATCTCGATCTTCGACCTCGCCGCCCTGCTGCTGACCCTCTCGGCCCTGTTCGGCTGGGTCAACCGCCGCTTCCTTCGGATGCCGCACACCATTGGCCTGCTCGTGATGGGGCTGCTCGCGTCGCTCGCCCTCGTCGGCCTCGACCTCGCCTTCCCGGCCCAGCACCTCTACGCGGATCTGACTCAAGTGCTCGACCAGGTCGACTTCACCGACGTGGTGATGAATGGCATGCTGGCCTTCCTGCTGTTCGCCGGCGCCATGGGCCTCGACCTGCGGGCTCTTCGAGACCGCGCCCTGGCGGTGGCAACCCTCGCCCTCCTCGGCACGCTGATCTCCACCGTTCTGGTCGGGGGCGTCTTCTGGACCGCCGCCCAGGCGTTGGGCAATCCCATGCCCTTCACCTGGGCGCTGGTATTCGGGGCGCTCATCAGCCCGACCGATCCGGTCGCCGTGCTGGCCACCCTCAAGAACGTGCAGGTCCCCGAGGCCCTTGAGATCGAGATGCAGGGGGAGGCCCTATTCAACGACGGCATCGGCATCGTACTTTTTACGGTACTCGTGGCCTTCGCCTCCGAATCGGGCGGAGAGGCGACCGGCGTGGGCGACGTCGCGACGCTCCTCCTGCACGAGGCCGGGGGCGGCCTGGTCCTCGGCGTCGTGACCGGCTACGTCGCCTACCGCGCGATGCGGGCCATCGACGACTTCCCGGTCGAGGTGCTGATCACCCTCGCGCTCGTTTCCGGCACCTACGCGCTCGCCCAGAAGCTCGGCGCCAGCGGGCCGCTCGCCGTGGTCGCAGCCGGACTGCTGATCGGCGAGCGCGCCCCGCGGCATGCGATGAGCGACAACACCCAGAAGTACGTCTCCGCCCTTTGGACCTTGATCGACGAGGTCCTCAACTCGGTGCTGTTTTTGCTGATCGGGCTGGAGGTCCTCGTGCTCCGGTTCCAGGTCTCGGGCCTGACGCTGGCTGCCTGCGCCGTCCCTGTCGTGCTGCTCGCTCGCCTCGTCGCCGTGACGGCCCCGGTGCTGCTCTTCCGCTGGGGCGGCAACCTCTGCCTCAGCAACGTCCCGTTCCTGACCTGGGCGGGTGTACGAGGCGGCATCTCGGTGGCACTTGCGCTCTCCATCCCGGAGAGCGATGCCAAGCCGGCCATCCTGGCGGCGACCTACGCCGTGGTGCTGTTCACCATAATCGTACAGGGCTCGACACTCAGCATGGTCGCGCGGCGGACGCTTTGATCGGAAGTCGAGGTCCCGCGGGTAAAGGCTCTCACCGCGCCCATCCGGCCGTGACGCCGCGGTGACGTAAATTCGGCACATCCGGTCGAATGCGCCTATGGACGAACGTCACGGCAATTCTCTGATGAAGGACACCCTGAGACCTCGCGCCGAACCTCCTTCTGACGGTCTGAGCTGCATCCTCGATGTTCCCTTCGCCGGACCTGACCGCTTTGCCTCGTTCGGCGCGATAGCCGGCCTGCGACCGGTCGGCGCGGCCTGAGTTGCCGAAGGTATCCACCCCGGAGCCGCGCAGTCCCGTTGGAACGCGCGGCTCGGGGGATCCGGATGGACCGAGCAACGAGATGCCATTGAAGGGTCGGTCGATTGCGGGCAAACCTCGCCGCGACCGGTATCGAATCAATCGTGTCATCGAAGGGACCGCAGGCGCGTAATGTTCGGTGGGGGCGATCAGGTCGAAAGACGTAGACGGGCCGAGATGGCCAGCTATGCCGTTCTCGACACGCCTGCCGAGGCCGAGTTCGACGACATCGTGAAGGTCGCGTCCGACGTCTGCGGCATGCCGGTTTCGCTGATCTCGCTCCTCGATGGCGACCGCCAATGGTTCAAGGCCGAGACCGGCTTCGGGCAGCGCGAGACGCCCCTGTCCCAGTCGATCTGCGCCTACGCGGTTCAGCAGGACGACGTCTTCGAGATCGAGGATCTGACCCGGGACGCGCGCACATCGACCAATCCGCTGGTGACCGGTGGCCCTGGGGTACGCTTCTACGCCGGTGCCCCGCTGAGGACGCCCGATGGCGTCGCCCTAGGCGCGCTCTGCGTCCTCGATACCAAGCCGAACAAGCTCACGCCGGCGCAGGCGTTCGTGTTGCGGACGCTGGCGAACCAGGTCGTCACGACCCTGGAGCTACGCCGGTCGCTCCGGCTCCGTAAGGAGAGCGACCGCCGCAACAAGGCCATCTTGGAGAGCGCGGTCGACTACGCCATCGTCTCCTTGGACCTCGACGGCATGGTGACGAGCTGGTCGCCGGGCGCCGAACGCATCCTCGGTTGGAACGAGGACGAGATGCGCGGGAAGCCGGCGCACGTGTTCTTCACCGAGGAGGATGTCGCCACCGGCATTCCCGAACAGGAGATGGCCTCGGCCCTGCTGCACGGGCGCGGCACGGACGAGCGCTGGCACCTGCGCAAGGACGGCAGCCTGTTCTGGGCCAACGGCGAGATGATGCCGCTTCGAGACGAGGACGGTCGGCACGAGGGCTTCCTCAAGATCCTTCGCGACAGGACGACCCAACGGGACGCCGCCGCCAAGGAACAGGCGGACGCCGCATTTATGCGTGGCGTGCTGTCCTCGTCGGCCGACTGCATCAAGGTGCTCGATCCCAGCGCCAGGCTGACCTTCATGAACGAGGGCGGCCTTGCGGTCATGGAGGCCGACGACTTCAACCAGGTCAGGGGCTGCGATTGGACCGGGTTCTGGCACGGGCAGGCTAGGATCGATGCCCAGGCGGCGTTCTGGGCGGCGCTTTCCGGCGGCACCGGCCACTTCCAGGCGCCCGCCGACACCCTCAAGGGCACGCCGAAGTGGTGGGACGTGCAGGTCACACCGATCCGAGGCGCGGACGGTCAGCCCGAGCGGCTGCTGGTGGTCTCCCGCGACATCACCAGGCAACGGGCTTCCGAGCAGTCGATCCTCGACAGCGAGCAGCGTTGGCGCGGCCTCTTCGAGGGCATGCACGAAGGGTTCTTCAGCGGCGAGATCATCCGCGACCATCAGGGCCGACCGTTCGATTACCGCTTCGTGGAGATCAACCCGGCCTTCGCCGCACAGTCCGGTCTACCCGTCGAGACCGTGGGCCGTACGGTTCGCGAGGTCATCCCAGGCATTCCCGACTGGGTGATCGAGACCTACGCACGTGTGGTGGACACCGGTCTGTCCGAGATCTTCGACATCACGGTTCCCGAGCTTCGACGCGTGTTCGAAGTCCGGGCCTACCGCGAGACCGAACGACGTTTCGCCGCGATGTTCATCGACGTCTCCGAGCGCAAACGAACCGACGCCAGGCGCGCGGCCCTCGCCGAGTTGGGGGACCGGCTGCGCAACACGAACGATCCGGCCGAGATCGCACGCATGGCGTCCGAGATCCTCGGTCGGACGCTGAGCCTGTCCCACGCCGGATACGGGGCGGTCGACCATGACGCGGAGACCATCCTCGTCGACCAGGGATGGTCGGCACCGGGTCTGCCGGGCATCGGCGGCGTGCATGGCTTCCGGGACTACGGCTCGTACATCGAGAGCCTGAAGAACGGCCATGTCGTCGTCATCGACGATGTCGGCGGCGACCCCCGGACCGCCTCGGACGCCGGCGCCCTCGCGGCCATCCACGTGCGTTCCCTGCTCAACCTGCCGCTCATGGAACATGGGCGGTTCGTGGCCCTGCTCTATGCCCTCAAGGATGTTCCGTACGCCTGGACGCCGGAGGAGATCAGCTTCGCCAACAATATCGCCGACCGGACCCGTGCGGCCCTGGCGCGGATCGAGGCGGAGGAACGGCAGCGGACGCTGAACCTCGAACTCAGCCATCGCATGAAGAACATGCTGGCAATGGTCCAATCCATCGCCACGCAGACCATGCGCACGGCGACCGACCTGGACACCGCCAAGGAGACCCTGGCCGGTCGCCTGATCGCGCTGAGCAAGTCGCACGACCTACTGCTCGGAGGTTCGATCGGCGCGGCTCCGGTCGGAACCTTGATCGAAAGCGCGTTGCAGACCCACGAGGACAACCCGGGTCGGTTCGTCCTGGAGGGACCGACCTTCACAGTCGGAGCCAGGGCGGCGATGTCGTTGTCGCTGATGTTGCATGAGCTCGCCACAAACGCCGCTAAGTACGGGGCGCTCTCGACGGCGAACGGCCAAGTGTCGATCACCTGGCACCTACGCGATCAGGACGGCGAATCCCATTGCACGTTGCGTTGGTCGGAGGCCGGTGGGCCCGCCGTGGTGCCGCCCACCCGCACTGGCTTCGGAACGAGGCTGATCGGGCGGGGCCTGGCAGGGAATTTTGGAGGAGAGGTCGACCTGTCCTACCCGGCGACCGGCGTCGTCTGCACCATCGACGCGCCCCTCAAGGGACTGCAGGCCGAGGATGCCCCGTCTCTCGGGCATTAGGCTGGCACGAGCCACCTGGGGAGCGATACGTCGGATTCGGTCGCACTGATCGAGGCGAATGGACATACGGCCCGACGAGGGTCTTGGATCCCTCCGTGGCGGTGCGTCGGGTCCGGGTGTTCCAGACCTTTGGCGATCCGCCTTACGTGGCGTGATGGATCGCGTCGACGACCTGGTCGGCGCTATAGGGCTTGGGCACGAACAGACCGTGGTCGGGGATCTCACCGTCGGCGAACCGTTGGCGCCCCGAGGTCACGACGAGGCGGATGTCGGGCCAAGCCTCGTGGACGCGACCAGCGAGGGTCACCCCGCACATCGTGCCCGGCATGTCGACGTCGGTGAACAGCGCGCCGATGTCGGAGCGCTCGTGCAAGATGAACCACGCCTCGTCGGCATGCCGCGCCTCGATGATTTCGAAGCCCGCATCCGCCAGCATCTCGACCGCAAGGAGGCGCACAAGATCGTCGTCCTCGACGACGAGGACGGCCGAGGCTTCCATGGAGCGCTTCGTCGTCATGGTTTTATAACTGAGGTTAAGGCCGATGGTTGCCGGCCCTGGCCGTGACATGGGAGTCTAACGACATCGCCGCTGTCTATTCCCGCCTTCAATCGCGGGGTTCGCCAGGAAGGAAACTCGCATGACTAGGATGACCGTCGTTTGTGCCGGCGAGGCGGGCACGCGGTTTGATCGGGAATACTACGCCACCAAACATCTCGCCCTGGCGTTGAAATGCTGGGGCCGATACGGCCTCGAAGGGGTCGACGCCTTCTATCCGGCCGGGGATGGCGATGGCTGGCTCTCGATTGGCGTCTACCGGTTCCGCGAACCTGGCGACATCGATGTGGCGCTGGCTGCACCGGAGACGGAGCGGGTGATGGCCGACGTGAGGAACTTCACGGATGCGACCATCGTCATGCGCAGCGTTTTCTCCCCTATGACGTGACGAACCGAGCGTCGGATGGCTTCGGCAGACCGTCCCGACGCGGTCTCGGTACCACGACGTTCACCGCCTTTTGCCCGGGAGGCGCGCGGATGCCGAGCACTCCGGCCACCTTGCGCCCGAGGTGCCCGCGGCCGAAGTGCTACCGTATCAGGCGTCGCCGCCGTGGGATGTCTTGCCGACGGTGACTCAGGTCACCGACGGCTGGACCTGCCCTCAATACGACCGCCGTCAACGAACGAAGAGCCGTTCGGGCCTGACCGTGAGGAGGCGCATGCCTCCGAAGGGCCAGGGCGAGAAACCGGGAGAAACCATGCGCCGCCTTGCCCCCCTTCTGCTCGCCTCCGTGCTCCTGGCCGCCCCCGCCCAGGCTGAGCAGGACCTGCTCCTGGGAGCCGACATGGGCTCTGCGGCGATGACGAAGGCCGAGATGACCCGGGCCGACGTCGAGGCGTTGATCGCTAAGGCGGACGGCAAGCCCATCGACCTCTCCGACAAGGCGCTCACCGGGCTCGACCTGTCGGGCCTGAACCTCAGGGGCGCGAACCTGCGCACCGCCCGCCTCAACAAGGCCAACCTGCGTCGTGCCGACCTGACCGGCGCGAACCTGGAGCAGGCCTGGTTCATCAAGGCCGACCTCAGCGGGGCGAAGCTCGTCGGCGCCAAGATGTTCGGAATCACCGCCCGCGACGCGAACCTGAGCGGGGCCGACCTCAGCCGGTCCATGCCCATCGGCGACTTCAGGGGCGCCAACATGGCCGGGGCGACGCTGGTCGATCTCAAGGGCGGCGCCGACATCAAGAACCAGTCCATGGGCCTGATGCGGGCCGTGTTCGTTTCGGTGAACCTCAGAGGCGCCAACCTGAAGGGGGCAAACCTGGGGCGCTCGCGTCTGGAATACGCTGACCTCACCGATGCCGACCTGACCGACGTGGTGCTGATGGGCTCCGACCTATCGGGAGCCAACCTCACCGGCGCGACCGTCGCCGGGGCCGACTTCAAGAACGTCGACGTGAGCGGCGCCCGCCTCGTGTCCCTCAAAGGCCAGGACAGCGCCAAGGACTGGTCGGCCCGCGTGAACGTCGACCGCGCCATCACGCAGGTCTCGAACTGAGCCCTCTCCCACCACCAACCATCCAAGAAGGAAAACCATCCATGAACACTCGCCGCATCCTGCTCGCCGCGTTCGCCGTGGCCCCCATGCTATTCGGCACCGCCGCCGGCGCTGCCGAGATGACCTACACGCCCGCCGCGTTCGAGGCCGCCCAGAAGGCCGGCAAGCCGATCCTGGTGCACATCACCGCTCCGTGGTGCACCACCTGCGCCGCCCAGAAGCCGATCCTGTCGAAGCTTGAGGCCGACCCGAAGTTCAAGGACCTGCAGGTGTTCGACGTCGACTTCGACAGCCGAAAGGACGTGGTCAAGAAGTTCGGCGCGACGATGCAGAGCACACTCATCACCTACAAGGGCGACAAGGAGACCGGGCGCTCGGCCGGTGAGACCAAGCCCGAGGCGATCTCGTCACTCCTCGACAAAGCGATCTGAAGGCTCTCACGGGGTCACGAGCCTGGGCCCGCCTTCCTCCCCGGCAACCTCCCGGTGCCGTCCCCATGCGTCCTGCAGTTGGTGCCGCTGCTCCTCCCGGGCACCCTATCGCGGGAGGTGCCGATACGATGGCGCGACCGGACGGTGGGGGTGGGTAAGGGATTGGAGGCCGGCTTGGGCCTGATCCTCGTCGTGACGGCCCTGGCCATCGCTCTTGGCCGGGACAGGATCATGGAAACGGCCCTCTTCATCGCCTCTTCGGCATGGCTGACGGATTTGAAGACCCGGCCCCGAACGGACGCCGTTCTTGCATTCGAAGGCTTGCCGGCGGGTCTGGCTCCGAAAGCGGTCTTTCCGGGTGGGGGCTCCGGGCCCGGTGCCTCTCGAAGAACCCACGCGGATCGTCGACCGCGTAAGTTCGCTTTCGTTCATCAGGGCGCTCGACGCCCAGTGGCTCGACCGAGGGAGTGCCGCCTCAGCGGCGGCAGCGTCCGGCGGGTCCGCGATACAGTCCGGGCGGGCAGCCGCGCGGTGCGCCGGTGACGGCCCGCCGGATCGCGCCGCGCGGACCGCGGTTCAGGCGGCACTCTCCGAACCCGCCACGATGGGCGCCGAACCCGCACCCGCCACGAACCTGGACAATGGGGGCATCGATGCCCAGCCCGGGACCAGCCATGGGCAGCGCCTGGGCTTGGCCGACGATAAGCAGGGATGTGGCCGCAGCCAGAATAAGACCGGTGAGCTTCATGTTGGGTCCTTGATGTAGGCGAACACGGCGTCTTGCCGAGCCGCGGGGGGGAAGACGTACCTAAACCGGGTTCCCGAGGGTCCCGGTCACTTGGCGCGGCACGGCCGCTCGGTGCGAGTCACCCGTCCGTCGTGGTCGGCGTCGAGCCGTGCGAACCGCTTGGTGGACGTGGCGTCGATCTCCTCCGCGGTAACGAAACCGTCGCCGTCCGCGTCGATGGCCCGGAACCGCCCGGCAGGGTCGTAGGGCCCCTTGCCGGGACGGGCGTCCCACCAGGCCGCCCATTCCGCTCTGCTGACGCGCCCGTCGTGATCGGCATCGGCCCGCATGATCCGGGTGCGGTGCCGGGCGAGGAACGTGGCGAGGTCCACGCCCGCGGCGCCTGCACCCTTCGGCGTATCCGTTCCCGCAGGCGTTTGGGCGGATGCGGACGTAACCGCCAGGAGTGTGCACAGGGTCAGGTAGGCGATAGCCTTCGTCATGATCGCACCTCTCGCGTCACCGGGTCGTCCCGGGACCGCGCCGGATGGCACGGCCCCTAGCCTCGACAGGGTCACCAACGGTGATGCCAACCGTGGTGGCCCCACCCGCGATGGCCCCAGCCGACATGCCGGTAGCCGCCCCAGCGATGCCAGCGAGGACCGCCCCAACCGAACCGTCGCGGTCCGTAGAATGCGGGCCGGAAGGCGTAGGGCCGGTAGAACACCCTCGGTCCGAGGTTGGGCCGGCAGAAGCCGTAGAGCCCGCGGTGGAACCCGAGGCCGCAGCCGTCGCGGGCCTCGGCCGCGCCGGCGGTGGCCAGCGGTGCCGCCAGGCCGGCCGCCAGCAGGGCCGCGGGCAGAAAGCGCTTCAACACGGTCGGCGCGCGTACCGGTTCCTTCGTCATCGCTTCGTCTCCCGATGCGGTGTTTCGACTGCCCGCACCTTGCCGCTGGCCTGTCGCAGGGATTTGCCGGGACACCCCGTTTTCGTCGCAAGCCGTCGCGGGTTCGAAGATTCCGATACATTTCGCGACAGAATCCACCGGGAGGCGGACGCCGCCGCGCGTTAGGGTCAGGAACGAAAGGTTCGGGACATGGACGACGCGCACATCCTGGTGGTGGACGACCATCGCGACATCCGAGATCCGCTCGCCGCCTACCTGAAGAGGCATGAGCTCCGGGTCACCGTCGCCGCGGACGCGGCCGCCGCTCGCGTCGTTCTTGCGGGAAGCGCCATCGACCTGGTGCTGCTCGACGTGATGATGCCGGGCGAGGACGGGTTCTCGCTCTGCCGCCATATCCGGGAAGCCTACGACACGCCCGTCATCCTCCTCACCGCCCTGGCGGAGGGGACCGACCGGATCGTCGGGCTGGAGATCGGGGCCGACGACTACGTCACGAAGCCGTTCGAGCCGCGCGAACTCCTCGCCCGCATCAAGAACCTTCTCCGGCGCACGCGCGCGCTTCCCCGCACCCGGGACGGGGCCGACGGAAGCAAGCTGGCGTTCGACCGCTGGACGCTGGATACCGACCGTCGCGAGCTCGTCGATGACGCCGGCACCCCGGTGGCGCTCAGCACGGCGGAGTTCCGCCTGCTATCGGCGCTGACCCGGCATCCCAGGGTGGTGCTCTCCCGCGACCAACTTCTCGACCTGACCAGTGGCCGGACCGCCGACGCCTTCGACCGCAGCATCGACAACCAGGTCAGCCGCCTCCGGCGCAAGCTGGAGCGCGACCCAGCCAATCCTGGGCTCCTAAAGACCATGTGGGGCGGCGGCTACGTCTTGGCGGCCGAGGTGAGGACGCTGCCTTGAGGCTGGTTCCGCGCTCGCTCGGCGGTCGGCTGGCGCTCCTCCTCGTGCTCGCAGTCGTCTGCGCCCAGGCCGCGGCCTTCGCGATGTTTGCGCACGAGTCCTCGCGGGTCGGCCGTGCGGCGGCCCGGACCCAGGTGGTCGACCGCATCGCCACGTTGGTGCGCCTGCTCGACACCGTCCCGCCCGAGACCGTCCCGAGCGTGGTCGCGGCCTATGGCTCCCCCCGCCACCGCTTCACCATCGATGCCGGGAGCCTCGTGCCCGAGGGCACGACGGGGCCAGACGAAGCGCGGCTCGCGCGGCGGATCGACCGCCGCATGAAGGACGACGCCAGCCAGGCGCGGATCGCCCTGGTCGAGCGGGATGTCGGGGAGGACGCCCCGCAGGGAAGCCTTTCCGACAGACCCCAGGCCCTGCGGGTCTCCGTCCGCTTGGATGACGGGCGCTGGCTCAACGTCGAGGCTCCGCTCGCACTCCGAACACCGCCCTGGATGCGCATCGCGCTCATCCAGGTCTTGGCGAGCGTAATCGCGGTGCTAGCGGTCGTCGCCGTCGCGAGGCGTGGGATCGTCGGTCCGGTGACGGATCTCGCCAGAGCCGCCGAGATGACCGGTCGTGGTGCCTCGTTCGAACCGCTGTCGGAGCGTGGCCCAAGCGAGTTGCGAACCATGACGGCGGCGTTCAACCTGATGCAGGAGCGCTCGCGGACCTATGTCGCCGACCGTACCCGGATGCTGGCAGCCATCAGCCACGACCTGCGCACACCCATCGCGTCGTTGTGGCTCCGGGCCGAGATGGTCGAGGACGGCGATCTGAGGGATGCGATGGTCCGCACGATCTCGGACATGAGGCGGATGGTCGACGCGACCCTGGCGTTCGCCCGGGACGACGCGCTCGCCCAGGACAGCGGCCCGTTGGACCTCGCCGAGATGGTCCGGGCCCTTGCGGACGACCATGTGGTCCTGGGGCGGGACGTGATCGTCGCGTCGCCGACCAGCCTTCCGTTCCATGGCCGGCGAATGGCGCTGCGCCGTGTCCTCGACAACCTCGTCGAGAACGCTGTCCGCTACGGCGGCAGGGCGCGGATCACCCTTGAGCGGGGCGATGACGTTGTCCGGGTCTTCATCGACGACGACGGGCCGGGCATTCCGCCCGACAGGATCGAGGAGATGTTCGCGCCCTTCGCGCGGCTGGAGGGCTCTCGCAGCGCGGACACGGGCGGGACCGGTCTCGGTCTTGCCATCGCACGGTCGGCGATCCGCGCCCATGGCGGCGACGTGGCCTTGGTCAACCGGGCCGCTGGCGGCTTGAGAGCCGAGGTAAGCCTACCGGCCTGAGGACCGGAATGCCGCTGAATGGAGGCCGAGGATGTCTTCCCCATCCCCGGCGTCGCGCGATCATGCAGCCCTGGCGGTCACCTTCGAAGGTGCCGGTCGCAACCTGGTCTTCGAGTTGTGCCTTGATCCTTGAACTTACACGCTGAGCTGCTGAAACGTCCGCTTCGGAGAAGGCGCCGGAGTTGGCTGAACGGCCGAGATGGGCGCAAAGCGGAACGTCCGCTATTGGTATTTACGGGCCTACAATGAACGGACGACGCTTCGACGCGCCGCTGCACGCGTCGAACGCCTGTCGCACCCGCTAAATTCCGTTCACCCTATTCTTAGCAAGCCTACCACCGGCGTACC
>NZ_VRVG01000093.1:0-21503 GCF_008040085.1 Methylobacterium sp. WL7
CCTTCATACCGACACAGCCTTGTCCTGAAGCCGGGCTCCCCTCTCCCGACCCGGCCTGACGGCCGGCCCACCCTCCCCCGCAGAGGGGGGAGGGAGATGCGTTTGTGGCCGCGCGCGCAACTCTGAACCCGGCGCCCATCACTTCACCGTCAACGTGCCGGTCATGCCCTTCGCCTCGAGGCCGCGCGCCTCCCATTTGTAGGTGCCGGGCTTGATCGCCACGAACTCGACGGCGATCTCGCCGGGATCGTCGAACTCCAGGTGGTCGGGCGCGCCGCCGCCGTGGATCTCCTTGTGCTCGATGACGATCTGGTTGAGCCAGATGTAGCGGAAGAACTCGGGGGCGTAGAACTTGTACTCCTGCCGCCCCTTGGCGACGATGCGCAGCCGGTAGGCCTTGCCGGATTCCAGCGTGATGTCCTTGTTCTCGACCACAAAGTCGTTGCCCTGATCGTCGCCCAGGACGAGGTCGGGCAGGTTCTCGCGCTTCTTGGTGAGG
This sequence comes from Methylobacterium sp. WL7, assembly GCF_008040085.1. Taxonomy (NCBI): domain Bacteria; kingdom Pseudomonadati; phylum Pseudomonadota; class Alphaproteobacteria; order Hyphomicrobiales; family Methylobacteriaceae; genus Methylobacterium; species Methylobacterium sp. WL7. Next base: position 500 of record NZ_VRVG01000093.1, read on the forward strand.
TCGAGGGCCGAGGCCGGCCCAGCCGCGAACAGGCCGACCAGAGCGAGGGCTGCGATCCGAAACGTCCGCGTCATGTCGTTCCTACCCCTGTGCCGCCGGTTCGGCGATCCTGTTCTGCGTCATGGACGTTCAATCGGAGGCGCGCACCCCCGATCTAGCGCCTGTGTTCGAGTGACAAACTAGTTCGGGGAGATGGCGACGCCCCAGGGCAGCAGGCCCACCGGGATGCTCTTGACCACCTTCTCGGCGGCCACGTCGATCACCGAGACGTCGTTGGAGGTGCCGTTCGTCGTGAACAGCATCTTCTGGTCCGGCGTGAAGGCGAGCTGCCAGACGCGCTGGCCGACGGGGAGGTACTTCTGGACCTCGTAGCTCTTGGCATCGATCACCGCGACCCGGTTGGCCGGCCCCAAGGCCACGAAGGCCTTGGTGCCGTCCTTGTTGATGCGGATGCCGACCGGCTGGATCGCCTCGTCGTTCACGCTGGGGATCTTGAAGGTGATCTTCTTCACCACCCGGCGCTGGGCCACGTCGATCACGCTGACCGTGCCGCCGACCTCCGCGGAGACCCACAGAAACTTGCCGTCGGCGGTGAACTCGGCAAAGCGCGGCCGGGCGTCAACCAGCACGTTGTCGATCACCTGGAACGTCTTGGTGTCGATAAAGTGCGCCATGTTGGTGGTCTCGGAGGTGTTGACCAGGATCTTCCCGTCCGGCGACAGGCCCATCCCCTCCGGCTCGACCCCGACCGGCACCTCGGCCAGGACCTTGTTCTTCTCGATGTCGATGATCGTGACCTGGCTGTCGTCCTCGTTGGCGACGTAGAGCGGGTTGCCGGAGGCATCGAGGATGAACTGCTCGGGATCGGGGCCGGAGCGGAGCGAGCGCACGACCTTACCGGAGCTGGCATCGAGCACGTCGATCCGGTCGTCGTCGCTGGCGCAGACGAACACCTCCTTGCCGTCCTTCGACACGGTGATCCCGCGCGGCCGGCGCCCGACCTTCCAGGTTCCGGTGACGGTCATCGTGGTCGTGTCGATGACGCTGACGGAGTTGCCCTTCTCGTTGCTCACGTAGGCGGTGAAGGCAAAGGCCGGCCCGCAGAGGCCGAGCCCCGCTCCGAGGGCGACAACACTCAGACCTGCCTCGAAGCGGCGGCGCATACGACTTCCTTCCCTGGGTGCCCTTTTCGGCACTTTCTGGCACCAACTGTAGTGCGATCTTGGCCGGTTGCGAGGGGTTGCGGCGTTTGCGGCCGTGGCCGGCGTTCCCCTCGCAGGGCGTCAGCCGCGATGCTTATTCACACATCCTCAGCGCTGTGAAGTGCAGGACATCGGTCGAGCGCGTGCGTGCTGCAGCGTGCAGGTTACCGTCCTCCGTGATGAGCACACGGTCTGGAGCCAGACAGGCTAGGATCGAGGCGTCGTTGAACCCGAGCCACGCGTAGGTGTCGTCATGGACGGCATCCCAGCCCGTCGGCTGCAACTCGCGGACGTGCAAGACGAACAGCTTGAAGAACGCGGCGATCTCAGACCTGATCGGATCCCGGACCTGGCGGAGCAGGTTGGCGGTCTCGGACAGGATCTGCGCCGTGGTGATGACCCCGGCCGCCACCGAAATGTGCAGCAGCAGGGCATCGTAGTCGGCGCGCGAGAACCGCGAGCAGTTTTTATGGATTCGGATGTAGTCCGCGCACGTTCCGCCGACGATGAACAGCACGAGGACGTTCGTATCGAGCAGAACGTATTTCCGCATCGCTATTCGACGTCGCGACTCTTCATCGAAACGATCTCCCCGGTCGTCTCATCGACCGTCACGATCTTGTAGGTCCGGCGCATGACGACAGTGCCGCTCAGCACCGATATGGCGTTGCGCGCCTCATCCCACGGTCGAGAGAAGCCCAGAGTGATATTCCAGTATCCTGGATGATGCTCGACCTCTTCGAGGCCGAGATTCGAGACGTTCTCCGTCGACATCGTCGACAAAAGCCACTCTTTCGCGCGGTCGATCGCATCGTTGACGCTGATGCCGGGGCTCCTGGTCTCCATTATGGGCCGTGCTTCTTGGACCTCGTGGCTCATCGTGAGTCTCGGACTTCGAGAGGACACCGTCTCGGTGGAGCGCGCCTCCGGAAGGTGGCCCCCCTGGGCCGCCCGCGTCAATGGTGGCGGCGATATTCCTGTGCTCCGCGATGGAACCGCTCGACGACCCGCGAGAACACGGTCATTTGAACTTGCAGGTGGTCTCCGGCAGGTCGACGCCCAGCGTGTCGAGCGGCGTGCGCTGATGCAGGAAGCCCTGTTCGGGCGCGACCGAGACCAGGGCCTTGGGCTGGACGACGATGACCGGCTGGCGCAGCTGGTGATCCCAGGGGCGGAAGCTCAGCGACACACCCTTGTAGGCCGGCAGGTTGAAGGCCGGATCCACCAGGTACGGGGTCAGCACGGCGGGATCGTTGGTCTTCTTGGCGGTGACGGCCTCGCCGACGGTCCGGATCGCCGCCCAGGCCTGGTAATCCAAGGGGCGCATCAGCCGGGAGGCGAGCCGCCGGAACCGGTTCTGAGCCTGCGCGGCCCCCCAGGTCTCCAGCACCGGCGACCACGTGGTCGAGGTCAGCGCCTGCGTGCCGCCGACGGGCCGGGGATCGACGGTGCGGTAGGAGACGTAGTCGCCCCAGTCGCCCTCCTCGTCGGCCACGATCGCCATGTCGTAGTCGAGCCCGCGGGTGAAGACCATCGCCTCGGCCCGGGTCGGGGTATCGCCCCGCGCCTTCGCCAGCGGTCCGAAGGTCCAGGGTTTCTCCGTGGTGATCTTCAGGGCGAACTTGCGCGCGGAGTTGCGCACGGCCTCGGCATAGGCCTTGTCGGCCTCGGTCGGCCCGACGATCAGAAAGACCTTCCGCCAGCGCATCACCGTCAGGTACTGCGCGATGGCGTCGGTCAGCATCGCCCGGGACGGCAGGATGTGAAATACGTTGGACCGGCAGTCGGCGCCGCGCAGCCGGTCGTCGGGGGCGCCGGCATTCAGCACCACCGCCCCGGTGTCCTTCACCGCGTCGGCCACCGCCAGCACCGCATCCGCCGGCAGGACCAGGACCAGGTAGTGCACGCCCTTGGCCACCAACTCCCTGGCCGCCGCCACGGCGTCGGGCTTGTCGTCGCTCAGCGCGACCGCATCCAGTGAAAAGGTCTGCTTGGTGAACCGGCCGGTGGTGTTGTTGTCGGCGATGCCCATCTTGGCGCCGGCCAGCCCCTCGTCTTCCGGGGCGGCCTCGGCGTCGTACGAGGACGGCGCCGGCTGCGGCCGGTAGATCAGGCCGATCGGCGTTTCGATCGGTTGCGGGGCCGGCTGCTGGGGTTGCGCGGCGACCGGCGTCAGCACGGTCCAGCACGCGAAGAGAACGCGAAGGCTGACCGAGCGCGGCGTCGGATAACGCGAAGGCTGGACGGGAATCGGGGCCGGGGCGTGTGCAGGATCGTGCATATACGCGGCCTCTAGCAGCTTCGGATCCGGCCGCTCAACCGCGGCGCCCCGGTCGGACGTTCACGTTCGCGTCGTGGGCTACCGGCGCGGCGATGTACATTGCCAATTTGTCCCTTCGCCCGAGCTATAGGGGCGAAAACGCCGGCGGCAGCGTCGGCGCCGGTCATCGAGAGGGAGCCCCGAGGATGCGCCACCTGTTATCGTGCGCGGTGACCGCCTGTCTGCTGGCCGGGGTGTCCGGTGCCCACGCCGCCGAGAAGGCCGCGGTGTTCCCGGTGGAGCTGTTCGATCCCGGGGCCACCTACGGCACGCGGGTCCGGCCCGTCGACACCAAGAAGTTGACGCTGGTGACGGACGAGCTGCGCAACGCCCTCCGCAACCAGGCCGGCCTGGACATCGTCGACACAGCCCCGAAATCCGACGTGGTCGCCAAGGAGGGTCCGCTCTACAAGTGCAACGGGTGCGCGGCCGACATCGCCAAGAGCCTGGGTGCGGATCTCGTCGTGACCGGTTATGTGGAGAAGGGATCCGGCCAGATCTTCAACCTGAACGTCACCATCGCCGAGGCCGAGACCGGCAAGATGGTGCGCGGCGGGCAGGTGACGATCCGGGCCGATACCGACGACACCTGGGCGCACGCCATGCGCTGGGTCGTGAAGAACCGCCTGCTCGCCGAGCCGTTGCCCGGCAAGTCGTGATTGCGTGCCGCCCATCTTCGAGAGATCCGTGTCCCCGTACCCCGTACCGCCAGGCCCCCTGCCCCGCCTCCTCGTCAGCGTGCGCGATCCGGCCGAGGCCGAGGCCGCCCAGCTCGCCGGGGCCGACCTGATCGACGCCAAGGATCCGGAGCGCGGAGCGCTGGGCGCACTGGAACCCGCACTGGTGGACGCGATCGTGGCGCGCGTCGCCGGCGCGGCCGTGACCAGCGCGGTGGCAGACCCGACGCCCGAATCCGTCACCGCGATGGCGGCGACCGGGATCGACTGGGTGAAGACCGGCCTCGCCCCTGCGCAAAGCCGCGATCCCCGGGCGCTGGCCGCCCTCGCCGAGGGTGCCCCCGGCCGCCTGATCGCAGTCCTGTTCGCCGAAGACGGCCCGGCGGCGGACCTTGTCCCGGCTTTGGCGCAGGCCGGATTTGCGGGAGCGATGATCGACACGTCCGGAAAGGCCGGCGTCCGCCTGACCGACCTCGCCGAGCCCCAGGCGCTCGCGGCGTTCACGGCGGCGTGCCGGAGCCACGGGTTGATGAGCGGATTGGCAGGTTCTCTCCGGGTCACCGATATCCCTGCCCTCAGCGTACACCGCCCCGACTATTTCGGATTCCGCGGCGGCCTGTGCCGCGACCTGGATCGGCGCAACGGTATCGATCCGCTACGGGTCGCTGAGGCCGTACGCGCCTTGCGCCCGAACCAACGGGACGCCGCGTGACGACGGTCCTCAAGATCGGAGGCAGCCTCGCGGCGGATCCGGAGCGTCGCCGAGCCCTTCTGGCGGATGTAGCGGCAGGCCTGCACGGACGCTGCGTCGTGGTGCCCGGCGGCGGCGCCTATGCGGACGCCGTGCGTGCCGCCCAGATTCGGGACGGCTTCGACGATGCGGAGGCCCACTGCCGGGCGTTGGACGCGATGGGCCGCATGGCGACGGACTTTTGCTCGATCGAGCCCCGCCTTGCGCGCAGTTTGGAGCCGTGGACAGAGATCGCCAATGCTTCCCGGGTCTGGGACCCGACGACCTTGAGGGTGGGCGACCCGGAAATCCCTGAGAATTGGGGCGTGACATCCGACAGTCTCGCGCTCTGGCTCGCGCGACGGATGCGTGCTGGACGCTGCGTGCTGGTGAAGTCGGCTGACGCCCCGTCACAGGAGGATGCAGATGGACTTGCCCAACGCGGGTTCGTGGATGCCGCCTTCTCCGCCTTCGCTATGCGCTACGGCGGTTCGATAGCGATCTGGGGGCCGACCCGGAACGTCACGCTCCGCCAGCGGGTGGCTGCTTGAGCGCCCCCGAGCACATCGTGTTCGTCACCGGTCGCCTCGCCCGGGCGCGGCTCGAAAAAGTCGCGGCCGGCCTTCCGGCGACGGTCCGCTGGAGCATCGCGGATGCCGGCGTAAAGGTCGCCGCGCTGATGACGGAAGAAATCATCCGCCGCCGGATCGAGATCCCCGAGGGCGCGACCCGAATCGTCCTTCCGGGCCGCTGCCGGGCCGATACCGGCCGGCTGTCCGAGCATTTCCATGTTCCGGTCGAGCGTGGCCCGGACGAGGTCGTCGATTTGCCGGCCTGGCTGGGGCTCGCCGGGCGCAAGGTGGACCTCTCGAAGCACAACCTGCGGATCTTCTCCGAAATCGTCGATGCCTCGAAGATGACCCCCGACGAGATCCTGGCGAAAGGGCTCGACCTTGCCCGCCGCGGCGCCGACGTGATCGACCTGGGCGGGCTGCCCGACACAACCTTCCCGCATCTGGAGGAGTCCGTGGCCGCCCTCAAGGGCGCGGGTCTGAAGGTGAGCGTCGATTCCTTCTCACTGGACGAACTCGCCCGGGGCGCCGGGGCCGGGGCGGATTACCTGCTCAGCCTGAACATCGACACGCTGGATCTCGCCTTCGAGACCGACGCGGTACCGATCCTAGTGCCCCTGAGGCCGGACGACCTGCCCTCCCTCGACTGCGCGATCGAGCGGATGTTGAAGGCCGGGCGCCCGTTCCTGGCCGACCCGATCCTAGAGCCAATCCACCACGGCTTCGTGGATTCGATCGGGCGCTACCGCGACACCCGCACCCGCTGGCCCGACATCCAGATGATGATGGGCACCGGCAACCTGACGGAGCTGACCGAGGCGGATTCGCTCGGCGTCACCGCCCTGCTGGTCGGGATGTGTTCGGAACTATCGATCGGCAACGTGCTGATCGTTCAAGTCTCGAATCACACCCGCCGCACCGTCGAGGAGCACGACGCCGCCAGGCGGGTGATGTACGCCGCCAAGGCCGACTCCGCCCTGCCCAAAGGCTACGGGTGCGCGCTGCTGGCCCTTCACGATAAGCGCCCGTTCGTGCAGACCGCCGCTGAAGTCGCCCAGGCTGCAGCCGAGGTCCGGGATCCGAATTACCGGATCGCGGTCGCCGAGGACGGGATCCACGTCTACAACCGCGACGTCCACAGAGTCGGCACCGACGCGATGGCCTTCTTCCCCGATCTCGACGTGAAGAGCGACGGCGCCCACGCCTTCTATCTCGGAGCCGAACTCGCCAAGGCCGAGACCGCTTGGCGGCTTGGAAAGCGCTACGTTCAGGACGAGGCCCTCGACTGGGGCTGCGCGGCCGACGCCGACGTTGAGGACTCGACCGCGTTCAAGAAGGCCGGACACACTCGCCATTCCGGCCCCGACGCGCCCCCGCCCGGCACCCGCGATGCGCGGCTGGTGAAGCCCGAGGTGGATGCCGACGCCCCTGAAACGATCTCGGAAGCCGAGGCCCGCGACGAGGCGCCGCCAGAGACGCCCCAGCCGGCGACCAAGCTGGTCTGCGGCCGGCTGGTGCCGGCGGACAGGGCCTGAGTGATGCCGCTGATCCTGGAGACCATCGTCACCACGCTCGCGCCGTCCGGTGAACTGCACCTCGTGCCGTTCGGGCTGATCGGCGAGGAAGACGGCTACGTGCTGGCGCCGTTCCGACCCTCGCCGACCATCGTCAATCTCGAGGCCAATCCCTGCTTCGCGGCGTCGAGCCCGCGGGACATCCGGGTGATCGCGGGCGCTGTGACGGGCCGGCGCGAATGGCCGACCGTGGCGTGCGCGGCCATTGCCGGCCGGCGGCTGGCCGACAGTTTCGGCCACGCCGAGTTCCAGGTCGCATCGGTCGAGGACCACGAGACCCGGCCGCGCTTCCGCGGCCGCCTCGTGCATTCGGCCGCCCACGCGCCGTTCATCGGCTACAACCGCGCCCAAGCCGCGGTGCTCGAGGCGGCGATCCTCTCGACCCGGCTCCACATGCTTGAGCCGGACAAGGTGTTGACGGAGATGGCCTACCTCGCCATCGCCATCAGCAAGACCGCGGGCTCGCGCGAGCGCGAGGCCTGGGGCTGGATCGAGGACAAGGTCGCGGAGGCTTTCGGGGCCGAAGCGCGCATTCTCGGTCGGGACGCAAGCTAGATCCGTATCCGAGAGATCGAATGCGGCTCTGACACTCACTTGTGACACGCTCTCGGACGCAGAACCGGTATCTCGATGCCGGACCGCGCCCCGGAGGCGGGAGGAGCAATACACGATGAAGAAAATGACCCTGGCCCTGGCGGCCACGGCCGCCCTGGTGGCGGCGACCGCGCAGGCCCATGGCCCGACCCGGCGCAAGATTTCCGAGTCGATCGAGATCAACGCCCCGGCCGACAAGGTCTGGGCCGTGATCGGCGACGTCAAGAACGCCGACTGGATGGAGAACGTCACCAAGACCGAGGTCAGCGGCGACGTGCCGAACAAGTTCAAGCGCACCCTCACGCTGAAGAACGGCAACCAAATCCAAGAGACCAGCAACAAGTACAAGCCGGACGAGAAGCTGTTCTCGTACTATATCGAGAAGGTCGATGTGAAGGACCTGCCGGCCAACGACTATTCTGCCACGATCACGGTGGAGCCCGCGGGCGACGCCAAGTCCAAGGTCGAGTGGAAGGCTGCCTTCTATCGCGGCTACATGAACAACGATCCGCCGCCCGAGCTCAACGACGAAGCCTCTGAGAAGGGTGTGGGCGCCTGGATCAAGGCAAGCCTCGCCAACCTGAAGGCCAAGGTCGAGAAGGGCTCGTGAGCCTGCGCGGGTTTCGCAAAAGCGTCCTGCGGTTTTGCGATACGAACCTGCGTCGTCACCTCAAATGCGGCCAGGCGGCGTTCGTCGCCGGCCTCGCCCTGACCGCGACGTACGCCCGCGCCGAACAGGCGCGGGAGGCGATCGTGACAACCCAGCTTGGCGGCGCGGTCGAAATTGTCGACCTCGCCGCCGGTAAGGTGGTGCGTAGCATCAAACTCGACGGGGCGCCGGCTGGGATCGCCCTGTCGCCCGATCGCAAGCGGGCGTATGTCACGCGGCCCGAAGGTCACGGTCTCGCGGTGCTCGATCTCGATGCCGGCGTCGTTGCCGCGGAAGTGCCGCTGCCGGGTGGGCCGCTGGGCGTCGCCGCTGATCCGAGGGGTGGCAAAGTCTACGTGGCGGATTGGTACGGAAACCGCCTGTTCGTTCTGACCGAACGTGACGGCCGCCTGATCCCCGACGGCGAAATCGCGGTCGGCGCCTCTCCATCCGGTATCGCCGTTTCGCCCGACGGGGCGACCCTCTACGTCGCCAACCGGGAGGCCGACACGGTCTCTGTGGTCGATGCCGACGCCCGCAAGGAAACCAAGGTCATCCCGGTCGGGCAACACCCGTTCGGGATTACTCTCGACGCCCCCACGGGCCGCGCCTATACGGCGAACGTAACCAGCGACGACGTCTCCGTGATCGACCTCGCGGCCGGTCGGGAGATCGGCCGGATCCCAACCGGCCGGCGACCCTACGTGATCGCCCTCACGCAAGGGCGCGGCTTCGTGACCGACCAGTATGCCGGCAGCGTCACAGCCTTCGATCTTACGACCCTAAAGCCGCTCGCCGATATCGACGTGGGTGATCATCCCGAGGGCATCGCGGCCGACGCCGGCGGTCGCCTCTACGTCGCCAACTGGGGTGACAACACGCTGAGTGTCCTCGACGGCCGGACGCTGAAGGTGCTGAAGACCATCCCGACTGGGAACGGTCCCCGCGCGTTCGGCGACTTCCTGCGGTAGTGCAACTGCACGGTTGTCGGATTACGGGTCGCGCCCTCGCCTTCGTCGCCCCATTCAATGGCGGCGGCCGCTTCTAACAGGTCGCCATCACGGGAGCGTGGCACTTGCCGTTGCGATTGGCGACGGCATTTGACTGGGACCCCAAAGCGAGGCTGTGGCGTGCGAGGCCTGAGCGGCCTGCTGGAGCAACCTCGAATAGAACGCCGTACCGGACAACCGCGACACAGCTCAGGAGGGCGGCAGGCGCGGCGCAGCCTAAGGATCGGAACACGCCAAAATCCCGATGTGGCCGGCGAGACCGATCCGGAACGCCTGCACTGCGGTCCGCGCCGTCACGGCTCCGTCGGCGAAGAAGTCTGCCGAGGGCTGCAAGAAAGCCACCGCCGGAGAACCGAGCAGGCTGCGTGTGAAATGCGACGAGGAACTCCGAAACAGCAAAGTTGCTTGCCCTGTCATGCCGGACAGGACACCCACGAAGAAGAAAACGCCGGCAAAGCCGAGGCGGGCTAACGCGGTCGAGAGACCGCCTGCCAAGGTCGGCATGGCCACCCAACTCGCCGCGATCCAGGACCGCTACCGTCGCGCGATGACGGCTGCCCTCGATCACCCGCATCGCGAGCAAGGCGATCTGATCCGCATCGCCCTGGCCGCCCTGCTGGCCGAGAAAGCCGCGCTCGGCGTCGCGGACGGTCAAGAGATGGCGGAGGCTTTGGAGTCGTAGTTCCTGGCGCCTATGTGTAGGCAACCGCCCGCCTCGAACGCGTCGCTGCCCAACCGACCAGGCAGAACGCTCTCGATGCGAGCGGGGTCTCTGTCCCCATCCGTTATGTCAAATCCGCAGAACGACCGGATTGCTCAGTCCAGCTGACGGTGTGGCGCCCGACGGTAAGCGATCCGGGCCAGAATCAGGGCGCCGCCGATCTGGAGGAAGCCGGATTCACCCAGATCCGCCGGCGCATAATGCGCCTGGATCAGCAGCCGGGTCAGTGCGTTCAGCGCGAGGAGAGTCAGGCAGAAAGCTCCTGCAGCGAGCAGGCTGGCGACGAACTCGGGCATGCTTCGTCTCCCGTGTCGAACACGGACAGAGTAGCAAGCCCTACGCCAAGAGGAAGTCTGGTGTCGTCGATCAGCGCTTCCTACTTGGCGCGGCCGGAGTGGCTGCCTGAGCCGCCGGCGCCACCAGTCGGGGTGTTTCCACCGAAAGGCGCTTCACCGGCCAGCCGTCGCTCCAGCGCTCCATGTCCGCGAGCCGCGGATTGTTCTTCATCGCATTCGCGTCCGACCCGGCGAAGGCCGCGGCAGCGGCGATGTCGAAGGTCTTCCAGAAGCCGAGGTAGTCCAGCGCATCGACGCGGGCGATGTTGATCTGCGAGACCAGCGTCTGCTGTTCGCCGGTCAACGCCATGTCGGCGGACCACCGGAATGGCGGCGGCTTCGGAGCGTCCTTGGCCGCGTCCTTGGGCTCCGGCCCAGGCTTGATCGCGCCGCCGTCGTAGGCGGTGTCGGTGCCGGCGGGAGCCGCGAGCGTGGCCGTCAGGGCCGGGAAGCCGTGATCGTCCGAGAGGGCACGGATGAACAGCTTCCGTTCCTGCGGTACGGCACTCGCCTCGCGTAGCAGCCGCTTTGCCGCAAGGTCCGCCGCCCGGGTATCCTTGTCGCCCACCATGGCGATGAGCAGGGTGGAGGGATCGATGCCGGAGAGCTCCGTCAGCGCGATACCGCGCGATTTCGGGCCGCTGGCGATGCCGCCCGGCGCAGCCATGAAAATCAGTTTCGGGACGGGTAGGCCGTGCTGCTTGGCGTCGGCGGCCATGTCCATGGCGAGCGGGGCGCCGGCCAGATGTCCGATGAGAACGACGCGGCCGAGATCGGGTTTTGCGTCTGCGTCGGAGGCCAGGTCCGCCAGTGCCGCTTTGACCAGGCCGTCGGCGAGGCCGGGTGCGTCGGCTGGGCGGGTCCGGTTCACCTCTTGGAAGCGCGGATACAGCACGAGCCAGCCCTGACGAGTGAGATGGTCGATCCAACCCCCGTAGCTTTGCGGATTGACCACACCCCATCCGTGCAGGAACACGACCACGGGCCGGCCGGCCTCGGGCGCGGTATCGGCAGCGTGGAACGCGAACGTCGTAGCGGATCCCCGCCCGAGCAGGCGCTTGACGATCGTCGCCTTGCGGTCTCCGAATCCGCCGGCTCCTTCCGACGGCTGCGGCGGTGGGGATGCAGCTTGAGCGGCACTCAACCCCGCAAGCGTCAGGATCACACCGACGGCGAGCGATCCACGAAGAGCATTGAGACGCATGAGGGGCTCGACTGAGAGACGCAATGCGCCGGCAGGTCAGAGCGCGCTGAATAGCAGATTCATTCGCCTTGGCGACTCATCCCGATAGGATCGGTCAGGCGCCGTAAGCGCGCTCGGATTCCGGATGGTCCAGACGTTCGGCCAGGGCCAAGATCTCGGCTGGGACCGCATCGGCGACGGGACTGTAATGCGCGCGCAACTCGTCGGTCACCGTATCGAGGATATCGGCCTCTGGACGATCGTCCCACGAGCGCCGACGCAGGGAATCGGCATAGTTGGCAGCGACGATGAGCATGATTGATCTGAGCTGCCGACGGAGTTGCTCGGGATCGGGCGTCTTGCGCCCCGGGAGTGCCGTACAACCCGGAATAGGTCTCAGGTTTCCAGACCCGGCGTAATTAATTTTCCGCCCGGTCCGATCACCGCTGGGCCGGTCGACCCCGAGGGACGGCCCGCGGCCTGCTCGACCCAGGCCAGAATATCCTCGGCGCGCCAGGGCTTCGGGATGAAGGTCGCCGACATGCGTAGGTCGCTCGGCTGGTCGCCCGCATCCCCGGAGGTGAGCAGCACACGGACCCGCGGCCAGGTCACGCCGATGATCCGCGCAAGTTCGAATCCGCCGATCGGTCCGGGCGTACGCACATCGGAGAACACGACGCTGACTTCGTCGGCACGGTCGTTGAGGATGGCGAGAGCCCGTTCGGCAGTCTCGGCCTCGATCACCGTGAAGCCAGTATCCTCCAGGAGAGTGGCCGCGAGGAAGCGCTCGTCGGGTTGGTCCTCCACGACGAGGATCATGGGCTTCTGTCCGGGCTGTACCGAGTCGCTCATGGGCCGGGACACTCTACAGGGGCTGAACGGCGGTCGCGACGATCGGTTCAACGCCCCGATCGTCGCGAATGGCCGGACCCGCGCAGGCACAGATCCTCCTGCGACCCTCGCATATTCGGCAAGTTGTGGCCGTGTCCCGGGAAGCACAGCCATCCAGGAACATCCCGCCAAGACCGCCAGGAGCGGTTTGATCAGCCGACGCCGTTGGCTTTCAGGAAGGCGAGAGCGCGGGCCCAGCCATCCTCGGCCGCGTCCTTGCGGTAGCTCGGGCGATAATCCGCATGAAATCCGTGCGGCGCATCCGGGTAGATCACGAGTTCGACGCTCCTGCCCGCATGCCTCGCCTTGTCGCGAGCTTCCTCTGCGGATGCGGGCGGGATGCCGGTGTCGGCGCCACCGTAGAGGGCAAGCAACGGCGCATGGATCTCGGCCGCCACATCTCCGGCGGTGCGCGGCTGAATATCGGTCCGATCGCCGCCCAGTGGTCCGTACCAAGCGACCGCCGCCTTCAAGTCGCGACGATGCGCCGCGTAAAGCCAGGCGTCGCGACCACCTCGGCACCACCCCATCACGCCGAGTCGGCCGGCATCGCCCTTGGCAGCGGAGGCCGCCCAAGCCGCGGTGGCGTCGAGATCGCCGATCCACTGTGCGTCCGGCGTTTTCGAGATGACGTCCCGGATGATGATCTTAGGATCCGTCATGGTCGAGAGGTCGCCCTGCCGGGCGTAGAGTTCGGGTGCGACGGCGCAGTAGCCGGCCTTGGCGAGGCGACGGCAGATATCCTTAATGTACTCGTGGACCCCGAAGATCTCTTCGATCACCAGTACGACAGGAAAAGGCCCCGCCCCGGCGGGCACCGCCCTGTAGGCTGGCATCGGACCGTCGGCCGCCGGGATCTTGACCTCGCCCGCCTCGATACCGGTCGCATCGGTGTGAATCACCTGCGCCTCGACACGGGTCGTGGCGACAGTCAGACCGCTGATGAGACTGGTCATCACGAAGCCGCGCCGCGACAATGGCGGTGTCACCAACCCGTCGAGTCCGGCGTGATTGCTGTCTGCCATGATCTTCCCTCCCGCGGTCCAGCGTAGAGGGCTATCTGCCGGCACCGGCCGTGGTCAAATGCGACCGCGGCACGAACTGGCGTTCACGCGCCTGCCGCCGCCAAGGCGCGCACGGCCGGCTCGGCGGCGATGCGGACCGTTGCCGGAGCGGCGCGGGGCTTCAGCACGTCGGCAAGCGTAACGAAGCCGTCCGACGTGGATGCGTCCCCTGCCCGGATCCCGTAGCCCAGCGCGAAGGATCGGGTCAGACCGGCGTCGCGCGCGATTCCGAAGCGGTCGAGCGCTGCCAGGAACGCCTCGCGAAACAGACTCGGCCGGCACCAGCTCTTCTCGGCCAATTGTAGGGGCCAGTCCCAAAGGCCCTCGGCACGCCGTGTCGTGACGGCGTCCCGGCTGATGAAGTAACCGGTAGCGCGGTGCTCAAGCCCATCCACGCTAACCGACCAATCGTCGTTGCCGAACAATTCGGCATCGGCCACGTCGCTCATCGGGTCCTCCGCGCAGGGCCGGCACTCCAAAGCACCGGAACAATTCCGGAACATTGGCGCGGAACATCCCGACGGTCAAGGCCATTGTTCCCGCTGCGTTCGCGGCGGGCGCGATCGCTTCATCGCTACTTGAACAAAGGGTGCTCGACCCGGTCGCCGACTTGAATCCCGAGCTTAGCGGTGGTCCCGGCATTGAGTTCGAGCACAGCGGAGACAGGGCTGCCGGACGGGATGATCGCGGTCGAAAGCGGCTCGGTGTCGGCTGCGATCCGGCTCACGGTCCCATCCGGGCGGATGAACAACATGTCGAGGGGGAGATAGGTGTTCTTCATCCACATGGTCACGGGTTCGGCGCGTTCGAAATCGAACAGCATGCCATGCTCGGGCGCCATGTGCCGGCGGAACATCAGCCCGCGGGATCGGCTGGCGTCGTCACGCATCACTTCGACGTCGAACCGCTTCGGCCCAGCCTTGGTGGCGATGATCAGCGGCTCTGTCTTGGCGGCGTTCTGCGGCGCCGCGCTCTGGGCAGTGGCCTGGTGAACGGGAACCGGTGCGACCAGGATGAGGCAGGCTATGGCCGCCGCCTGCGAGACGCGGAAAAGAACTCTCAAGGACTGCCTCTCGGGAAACGCGATCGCGGGCGGTGTGCCGACCGCGGGTACAGATAGCGCGCGCGAATTGGGGCGTCAGTGCGAGGCCGGGAGCGCCCCGTCGACGAGACGGATCTCGGCCGCCATCACACCTTTGGAGCCGTCGCCGTAGCGTACCAATACGGCGTCGCCTGGCTTGAGTTCGGCGATGCCGTAGCGGCGCAGAGTTTCCATGTGGACGAAAATGTCGGGTGTGCCGTCGCCGCGGGTCAGGAAGCCGAAGCCGCGCAAGCGGTTGAACCACTTCACCACCGCCGTCTCCAGGCCGCTCGTGGGCGTGACCGAGACATGGGTGCGCGGCATCGGCATCTCGGAGGGATGCACAGCCGCGGACTGGTCGAGAGACAGGACTTTGAACGCCTGCCAGCCGCGCGGGCGCTCCACCGCCTCGACAACGATGCGCGCGCCCTCGCTGGCCGCCTGGAACCCGTCCCGCCGAAGGCAGGTGACGTGCAGCAGGATGTCGGGGGCGCCGTCGTCAGGTACGATGAAGCCGAAGCCCTTGGACACGTCGAACCATTTGATGCGGCCGGAGACCTCCACGAGGTCGAAAGCCTCGTCCTCGCCGCCCGCCGCTTCGGCGACACGGCTGTCCTCGATCCGACTGGGGTTCTGCGGCCCGGATCCGCGTTCATCAGACATGGCCGAGCAACCTACACCGAATCACGCCGCGCGCTCTCACAGCAAGATTAACGAAGTCCTGATTCGCGGAAAGCCCATATGACCGGCATAGGAGCCCTAGCGAGTTGCAATCTTGCCTGGGGGAGGCAGGTCCGCAACAGTCGATCGGTCGCAGGGAGAGCCGAATTGGGCGTCCTGTCGCTATCAAGGCATCTGGTTCGCCCGCCTTATGGCGTCCAATCAGGTTTCTGCGACCATCGTGGGCCCGCGTTCACGTCTTCGAGAGCAATCGCGATATGGGTCCGGGCGCGTTGCGACTTCGAGCAGCGGTGGCGTCCGAGGTCCAGGCGTGGTTTGAGCCCATCGCCATGTCGATAGTGCCCACACCTCCCGAGCCCCTTGAGCCGCCCACGCGCGCCGCACCGGCAGGCCGCTACCCGATCATCGATGCGGCGCGGGCGGCGGCCCTCGTGGCGATGGCGAGCTACCACACGCTCTGGGACCTCGGCTTCCTGCGGCTGACGGCCGAGAATTATGCTTTGACGGCGGCGGGCCATAGGGCGGCGGAGACGATCGCCGGGACCTTCCTCACCCTTGTCGGCGTCGGACTTGTCCTGATGAACGGGCGCGGCATCCGTCCGCGCCAGACCGTGCTGCGGCTCGCGCGGATCGGTGGGGCGGCGCTCCTCGTCACACTCGGGACCTGGATCGCCTTTCCCGACGCGTACGTCTTCTTCGGCATCCTGCACTGCATCGCCGTCTCGAGCGTACTCGGCCTGCCGTTCCTCTTCGCCCCCTTAGCCGTGACGGCACTCGCCGCGGTGGCGGTCTTCGCCATGCCTCTCCTGGTGCACGCGTCTCTCCTCGATGACCCGATCTTGTTCTTCCTCGGCCTCGGTTCCGGGACGCCGCGAACCAACGATTACGTGCCGCTGTTCCCGTGGTTCGGGTTCGTCCTGTCGGGGATCGTCCTCGGGCGGCTCGGCCTGCCGCGTCTTGCGCGATCCCGGTTCGGCAACTGGACGCCGCGTTCGGCGCTTGGGCGTGCGGCGACGTTCTTGGGGCGCCACAGCCTGATCGTGTACCTCGTCCACCAGCCCGTGCTGCTCGGGCTGCTCACCGGCCTCGTCACCCTGACGGGACCGAACCCGATGGCCGGTCTGCGCGCGTTCCGGGCCGATTACGTGACGATCTGCACACGAACCGGCGGCGAGCCGCCGCTCTGCCGCATCGCAGCCCGGTGCACCTCCGACGCGCTGCTCAAGGAGGATCTGTTTCGCGAGGATGGCCGCCCGTTCAGTCCGGCGGAGCGGTCGCGGGCACAAGCCCTATCGCAGGGCTGCTACGGGGCGATCGAGGCGGCCTCGCGGATGCCGAGGTAAAGTCGCGGCTGCGCTGCACGATGGCGCACGGTCCGTCCTACCCACCACCTTGGTCCTGAGACGAACGGATCGCGGGCTTCGGGGTAGCCGGCCGGGGATCGTCGAACGATCGGGAGAACTCTCGAGAGGCTTCCGCCTTGCGTCGGCCTCCGAGGAACAGGGCGCGGGCAGGATGAGATTCCCTGCCCGTGCAATCATCAACCCGCCGCGCGAAATCCGAAACAATCAGTCCTTGGCGCGTTCGACGTAGGCGCCGTCCGCCGTCATCACGACGACGCGGGTACCGGCAGCAATGTGCGGCGGCACGGTGGTGCGCACGCCGTTCGAGAGGGTGGCCGGCTTGTAGGACGAAGAGGCGGTCTGGCCCTTAAGGACCGGCTCGGTCTCGGTGACCTCCAGGGTCACCCGCTGGGGAAGCTCGATGGTCAGCGGCACGTCGTTATGGCTCGACAGCATCACGGCCATGCCCTCCTGCAGGTAGGGGGCGGCATCGCCGACCACGTCCGCCGGCACCGCGACCTGCTCGTAGCTCTCGGGGTTCATGAAGTGGAACCCCTCGGCGTCGCTGTACAGGAAGGTGTGCTCGCGATCCTCCACGAAGGCCCGCTCGACCTGCTCGGTGGTCCGGTAGCGCTCGGACACCTTCACGCCGTCCGTGATGCGGCGCATGTCGAGCTGGGTCACCGGGGTGCCCTTGCCGGGGTGGATGTTCTCGACGAACAGGATCACGTAGAGCTTGCCGTCCTTGTCGACGACGTTGCCCTTGCGGAGCGTTGAGGCGATCACCTTCACGGAATTCGGTCCTGCATTGACAAGGCGGGTCGGCACGCGCCAAGCGCGTGCACTGGATCTCAGGCCCCGCCACTATCGCATCTGCGGCGTGGTTGCCAGCCGGCGAACCTCAACCGGCGGTCTCGGCACGCGGCACCGATGCGTCCCCGACGTGGATCGGAGGCGAACCTGGCGCCCGGTTCACACTCAGGCCCGCTCGCTCGTGCCTGGGGCCGGCCATGCTGGAGATCGATTGTGACCGGAGCCGTCTCGCCCTGGTGGGCGCCTGACCGCCACGCCGACCGCCGGCCTCGCCTGTTGCTGCGCAACCGGATCCTGGCCGCGTTCCGGGCCTGGTTTGCGGAGCGGGATTTCGTCGAGGCCGAGACCGCCTGCCTGCAGGTCTCGCCCGGTAACGAGGCGCATCTCTCGGCGTTTGCCACAGAGGCGATCGGCGGGAGTGGCGCGCGGACGCCGCTCTACCTGCACACCTCTCCTGAATTTGCCTGCAAGAAGCTGCTGGCGGCAGGCGAGGCGCGGCTGCTCAGCGTCGCCCGGGTGTTCCGAAACCGCGAGCGCGGCCCGCTTCACCACCCCGAATTCACCATGCTGGAATGGTACCGCGCCGGGGTGCCGTACACGGCGTTGATGGTGGATTGCGCCGAGCTTCTGGCGCTCGCCGCCGAGACCGCCGGCACGCGCCGGTTCGTCTACCGGGGCCGGGAGGCCGACCCTTTCGCGGAGGCCGAGCGGCTGACCCTGGCCGAGGCCTTCGCGCGCTTCGCCGGCATCGACCTGCTGGCCACGATAACGCCGCGTGGCGAGACCGACCGCGACGCCCTTGCCGGCGCCGTGACGGCGGCGGACCTGCGGGTGGCCCCGGATGACACGTGGGCGGATCTGTTTTCCCGGGTTCTGGTGGCGCGGATCGAGCCGCATCTCGGCATCGGGCGCCCGACGATCCTGTGCGAATACCCGATCGGCGAGGCGGCTTTGGCCCGCCCGGTGCCGGGCGATCCGCGGGTGTCCGAACGGTTCGAACTCTATGCCTGCGGCGTCGAACTCGCCAATGCCTTCGGCGAGTTGACAGACCCGGTGACGTTACGCCGACGTTTCGACACGGAGATGGCGGTGAAGCTGCGCGTTTACGACGAAGCCTACCCGATCGACCCCGACTTCTTCGAAGCATTGGCGGTGATGCCCGATGCGTCGGGGATCGCCCTCGGGTTCGACCGCTTGGCCATGCTGGCCTGCGGGGCCGATCGCGTCGACGACGTCATCTGGACGCCGGTGGCGGAGACCTTGCCATGAACCGCACGCTTCGCAGCGCCGCCGACTTGGCCGAGGCCGGGTTGCTGTCCGGCCCGGAGGCGGAGGCGTTGCACGATGTGCTGGCCCGCTACGCCGTCTCGGTCACCCCGGACATGGCGGAGCTCATCGACCGGGACGACCCGGCGGATCCGATCGCCCGCCAGTTCGTGCCGCGGGCCGAAGAGGCCGTCGCCGCCCCGGAGGAGCGCGCCGACCCGATCGGCGACGAAGCGCACGCTCCGGTTGTGGGCATCGTTCACCGCTACCCCGACCGGGTGCTGCTGAAGCCGTTGCACATCTGCCCGGTCTATTGCCGGTTCTGTTTCCGCCGGGAGATGGTCGGGCCGGACGGCCTCGGCTCCCTGACCGACGCGGAACTCGATGGCGCCCTCGCCTACATCGCGCAGGATCCGCGGATCTGGGAGGTCGTCGTCACCGGCGGCGACCCGTTCGCGCTCTCGCCCCGCCGGCTCGGCGCGATCGCCGGGCGGCTGTCGGCGATCGCGCATGTCCGGGTGATGCGGATCCACACCCGCGTACCGGTGGTGAAGCCCGACCTCGTCGGCGGCGATCTGGTGCGGTCCCTTAAGCGGTTCGGGCGCGCGGTGTTCGTGGCGCTCCACGCCAACCACCCGCGCGAGTTCACCCCGGCGGCTCAAGAAGCCTGCGCCCGGCTGGTCGATGCCGGGATCCCGATGGTCAGCCAGTCGGTGCTGCTGCGCGGGGTCAACGACGATCCCGCGACCCTCGAGGCGCTGATGCGGACCTTCGTGGAGAACCGGATCAAGCCCTACTACCTGCATCACGGCGACCTGGCCCCAGGCACAGGCCATCTGCGCACCAGCCTCGACGCGGGACAGGCGCTGATGCGCGCCCTGCGCG
Source organism: Methylobacterium sp. WL7 (assembly GCF_008040085.1). Classification (NCBI taxonomy): domain Bacteria; kingdom Pseudomonadati; phylum Pseudomonadota; class Alphaproteobacteria; order Hyphomicrobiales; family Methylobacteriaceae; genus Methylobacterium; species Methylobacterium sp. WL7. The sequence goes on from NZ_VRVG01000093.1 coordinate 20,091, forward strand.
GTCGCCTCTCGGGTCTGGCCCAGCCGACCTACGTGCTCGACATTCCGGGCGGCCACGGCAAGGTGCCGGTCGGGCCCGGGTACCTGCGCGAGGCGGCCGACGGCACGCGGGTGACCGATCCGAACGGGTGCGAGCACGCCTACCCACCGAAAGTCTGAGGGAGGTCTTGGTGACGATGCGCAAGCTCTGGGGGCGGCTCACCTCGGTGAACGTGCAGAAGGCGGTCTGGGGGCTCGACGAGGCCGGACTCGCCTACGAGCGGATCGACGCCGGCGGCGCCCACGGCGTCGTCGCCGATCCCGCCTATCGCGCCAAGAACCCGAACGGGCTGGTCCCGACCCTGGAGGAGGATGGGTTCGTCCTCTGGGAATCGAACGCTATCCTGCGCTACGTGGCCTCGACCGCACCGGCCCTGGCGCTGCCGGCCGATCCGCGGGCCCGCGCCCATGTCGAGCAATGGCTGGACTGGCAGGCCACCACCTTCACGCCCGCCATGCGCGACGCGTTCTGGCAGCTCTACCGCTCGGCGAATCCCGACCGGACGGTTGTCGCCGCCTCGATCACGCGAACGGAGGCGTTGGCGGCCATCCTGGACGCCCATTTGGCGGACCGAGATTACATGGTGGGCGACGGCTTCGGCATCGCCGACATCGCGCTCGGCTGCGCCGCCCATCGCTGGCTGAACCTGCCGGTCGAGCGCATCGAGCGCCCGGCCTTGCGCCGCTGGTACGAGCGGCTGGCCGGCAGGCCCGGCGCGTCTCGGGCGCTCGGCGAGCCGATCGCCTGAGCAGCCGTCTGGCTTTGGTGCATCGAGGCGCGATGGACGGTTGGGCGATCCCTGGAAGGTCCCTCGCAGCTCATCGATCCGTCGGACGAATCGAGGCTTGACCCGATCCAGCCCTTTCGAGGTGGTTGGATTGGCCTCTGCGCGCGGAGCTTTGGCAACGGGATCAAGCGTTTCGAACCGCGCTGGCGAGCTCCGGCGGCATGCGGCCATCTCTCGCCAAGGTGACAGCCGCGAAGGCGGCACGGAAGGAAGCGACACGTTGCAGAGCGCCACCCTTCCCCCCACGGATCCCAGGTTTCCGCGGACACTTCGGCCGCTACCCCGTCATCCCGGGGCGCCGCTTCGCGGCCCCGGGATGACGAGGCTGTTTCCGGCCGAGCGGGGCGGACATCTGCCGACCGCTGCTGCAAACACTTTGAAACGTCTGGGACCTGATCCCTCAGCCTGTCACCCTCCCGCACTTGCTAGCGGAGTCACGCATCGGGTTCGGCAGGATACGCTGGGGACACCGCGGCTCTCCCTCCCCCCTCTGCGGGGGAGGGTGGCCCCCGAAGGGGGTCGGGAGAGGGGAGCGACGGAGCAGGAGAAAGCTCCGGCCCTCACACCTGCTCTGCCTTATCTTGAAG
>NZ_VRVG01000094.1:0-21344 GCF_008040085.1 Methylobacterium sp. WL7
TGCTCGAAGGTCTCTCGCCCGAGATGGTGCTGCGCCAGCGTCTCGACGCCGATCCCGCATTGGCCAACCCAACCTACAGACCGCCCAGTCCCAGTCTCATCAAACGCGCCCTCCGCGTCGTTGCAGATGCCAAGGAGGTCTCACATCCAGACAGTCGCCGGGTAGCTACAGATAATTACCCAGGCCCGTAGTGGCGGGGTTTAAGCGCCGACGGTCGTGAGGATTGTGCGGAAGGGGCTGCTGCCTGTGAGGCGGGCAGTATCGACGACGGTGCGGATGTCGGCCTCGCCCTCGGCTGCCCACATCACGCGATATCCATTGGTCATCTTCCGCTGGATGACGGACGGGCGTAGCAGTCGCCCGCTGCCATTGTTGGTCGGCTCGACCGCGCCGGGGTAGGTGAGGAAGACCAGCAGCTGATCGCAAGCCCGCCCGATCTTGGCCTGGAGGGCTCGGGTCAGGTCGCAGCGGCTCGGCGTGGCGAGGATGGCTCCGAGCTGTCGATCCAGGCTCCGGCGCTTGGCGGCGAGCGTCGAGGCAGCCAGATCGGAGATGCGCTCGGCCAGAGCGAACACGGATTGGAGCCAAAGCTGTAGACGCCAGGGGACGGGATCGTCGCTGGTCTCGACGACATAGGCCACGTCGCGTGCGAGATGGGCCAGGCAGGTCTGGTGTGTTCGGCGGCGTGTCCCTGCTGGGCGGTGTAGCGATCCGAGATCCAGACCGCGGGCCTATGCCCGTCCATCATCTCTCGCACCACGACGGCACCCCGCGTCGGCGAGGCCGTGTGCACCATGGCGTCGGCCGAGTGGAAGACCCACTGGAAGGCATTGCTACCCTCGATTCGGACGCCGGTCTCGTCCGACGCGACGATGGTGGCCCCGCGCAGAGCCGACACGGCGACCTCGCGAACGGGACGGAAGTGGCCCTGCGCACGGCGGAGCAGGTTCATCAGCCCGCCCTGGCTCAGCGTCAGTCCGAACAGGTCCGACAAGGCCGCTTGCAGTCGCTCGTAGGATAGCGCCTGGAAGGTCTTCAGATACGTCGCCACCGCATGCAACCGCGGACCAAAGGGCGTGCCTCGTGCTGCCCCCGCCACCGGTGCGATCACCCGTGCCCCGCAGACCAGACACTGCACGGCCAGTCGCCGATGCTGCGTCACCTCCGGCACCACCTCCGGCACCACCTCCGGCAACTCGATCCGCTCGTAGACGCTGATGACCTCGGCGAGAAGATCCCCGTGCAGGGCGCCGCCGCAGCACGAGCAGCAATCCGGGCGATGATCGATCACCGCATAGGGATCGTCGCTCATCCTCCGGCTATGGCCCTCGTGCTTGGGTTTGGCCCCTCCGGGCTTGGATTGCTCCCGCCGTTCCTTGTGATCGGTCGCCGGCGGCTTCGAGGAGGTGCGCGACGTCTTCGCTGGACGCTGCAGCTGCAGCACCACCTCATCCTGAGCCTGTCGAAGGATCGATCAGCTCTTCGCGGCTTAACCGCTCCAGATCGCTGCGCCCCATCTCACGAAGGAATCAGCGAACCCCCATCTGCGTAAGAGAGGAAGGCCCGCTTGAAGCAAGCCGCGACCGGCGACAACTCCTGACCAGACACCCCCTGGGTAATTACAGCCACAGTGCTGGTTGCAGGGCGCTGAGCTCGGCATCGTGGCTCGATGGTGGAGTGCAGACACGAAGGTCTATAATACGCTGGCATGTCACATCAGAGCTGATGCGCGTTATTCGCAAGCCAGACCTGCCACATCTGCCGAAAAGCAAGGCCAAGGTCGGCTGTAAAGCCGGCGTGATCCATGAGCGGGCTAGCGTACATACGTTCACGCAGGCCTTCCCGAATTATGCGCAGGCGGTCCCGGTCGCAGGCTAGATCCCGCGCGATCGCCACGTAGGCGTCTTCATCGTTGGCAATAAGGTCTGAAAGACCGATCGTCGTGAGTACCGAAACGCCGGTGCGCGCCGCCGCATGGCCGCCGCGCAAGGTCACGAACGGCACACCCATCGACAAAGTGTCATAGCTCGTCGTGCCGCCGTTATACGGGTACGGATCCAGTGCGATGTCCACTCGGTAGTAAAGTTCGTGGTAGCCGCTGTTGACTCGCGGCTGAAAAATCACCCGGTCGAGCGGCATCCCCGCTGCGGCAAGACGTGCTTCGACGGCCGTGCGGACCGCCGGCGCGTCGATGTCGCCAACCACCATGAACAGGCGCGCATCCGACACCGCTGCCAGGATCCGTGCCCATGTCTGCAGCGCTCCGTCGCTGACCTTCGTCAGGCGGTTGAAACATCCGAAGGTGACGTAGCCCGCATCCTCGAAGGGCGCCCGCGCGCGTACCGGCGGCAGGTCGTCGACGCCCGCATACGTCACGGGGACCTGAGGTAGACGCCACAGCCGCTCCGTATGCAACGACTCCGCATAACCCGGGGGATCCGTGATCGCATCGGTGATACGGTAGTCGATGGCGGTTAAGCCGGTGGTTCCGGGATGCCCGATCCAAGTCGCTTGGATCGGTGCGGGCTTGCGAGCGAACATCAACAGGCGATTGCCACCGCTGTGTCCAGATAGGTCGACAAGAATGTCGATGGCGTCGCGTTCGATCAGGTCTGCGGCTTCATCATCATCGAGCCCGGAGATGTTGTGCCAGCTTTCAAAGAGCGGCCGCAGCCGCTCCGACACGGCATCCTCGCTCGCATGCGCCATGTAGGCCAGGATCGTGAACTGGTCTCGGTCGACCGCACGCAGGTACGGTTCGAAAAATCGGACCAGCGCGTGATTGCAGAAGTCGCCGGAGACGAAGCCGATGCGCAAACGGCGATCGAGGTCTCTATTGTTGGCGAACTGACGACGGCGCAGGAGCGGATTTGCGTAGCGGTTACCGAATCCGCGTGCGTCCGCTGAATATTCCTCGGGCGGGACACCGGCAGAGTAGAGCTTGGCGAACAAGCGGTTCGAAGCGACGAACAGCTTTGACGGGTCGAGGGCGAGGGCCCGGTCGAAGGCCTCGATCGCCTCACCCAGACGCCCAAGAGCAAGGAGGGCGCTGCCGCGATTGCTGTGGGCGCCAGCGTTGATCGGCTCAAGATCGATGGCTCTCTCAGCGTGCTGGAGCGCCTCGCCGTACCGGAATCGACGCTGATAGACCCCGGCTATATTCGCGTGGGCTGCGGCGAGGTTGGGATCAATCTCCAAGGCCTTTTCCAGGGCTGAGATGGCCCCATCGTGGTCTCCTCGGTTGGTGAGAACCGTGCTGAGCCCGCTGAAGAACTGTGGATTTGTCGGCTCGCGCAGGATTGCTATGCTGATCAGATCGAACGCGAGTTCGGACCTGTTGGTTCGAGCGGCGACTGCACCAGCGAGGTAGGTCGCTTGAGCGTGAGTGTCGTCCAGCAGGATTATTAAATCGAGGAGGGCCTCCGCTTCGCGAAATTTTCCTAGATCGTAACGCCCAGACGCTGCCGCAAAGGTGCGATCGATGAAGACCTTGGATAATGTCTTGGCTTCAGGGCCGAAACTCTGAACCTTGTAGCGTTCCAGGATGGCGCGGGCGTCGGCCAGCCGTTCACCAGCCAGCAGCGCAGAGACCAACGCTAGCCAGTAGCCCGGCCTCTCGGGCGCACCTCTTAGCGCCGTTACGAAGTGCGTGACAGCTTTCTCTGGGGCGCTGATAGCTAGGATTTGGCCAAGCTCGTAGTGGGCCTCGGGGTGATTCGGCTCGGCGCTAAGCACACGGCTCAGACTATCCCGAGCCCGGTCATGCCGGCCGGAGGCGCGGAGGTCGCGGGCTCGCGCCAAAAAACGGTTCGTTGTGCTGCCCTGTGCGGACTGACCTGCCCGGCCGCCGTGTTGATCGAGCATGCCTGCACCCTCTCGTGTGCTGCAGCCCTATAGCAAAGATGGTTAAGGGCATGTAAACCTAGAGCGCTGTTTCGAACGTCGAGTATACAACCTAGGGCTCTGTCAGCAGCGAGTTGCAAATGCTGTGCGGATTAAGTTTGAGCGGATAATTATGCCCATTGTAGCCCAATAAAATTGCTATTCGTAAGAGGTGATCTCTCAATTTCTGAAATTAATTGTGATTATTGATCAAATTAGCTCTCCACAGAATTCGGTATTTAATATGGAACGTCGGCAGTTCCCAATTTTGTAACTACCTATCCCTGCTATCACGAAGTTCAGCCGACGAAAGTTTCGAGGATGCTGTAGAAGGGGCTGGCGCCTGCTAGATGTTCGGTCCCGGCATGTGATGTGACGGATCGAGCCTGAAGCGTTGAGGCTTATTCGTCCAGGTCTGGTAGATAAATTCGTAGGGAGTGAGGCCTCGTAGGGTCGTCAAAAGACGGCTGTAGTTGGAGACCTTAACAAACAGCTGAAGATGACAGCGCGGCTGGTCGTAGTCGGCATAATGATAGCGCTTGACCGTCGGGTCCGCGATGGTGCGGTGCATCCGCTCGACCTGGCCAGTCGTCGACGGGCACCGTGGCTTAGTCAGGCGAGTAATTACCCACCCCTGTGACCGCTGGGTTCAGGCGTTGATGGTTTTGAGGATGGTGCCGAAGGGGGTGCTGCCTGCTAGGCGTGCCGTATCGACGACGGTGCGGATGTCGGCTTCGCCCGCGGCGGCCCACATTGCACGGTAGCCGTTGGTTCTTTTCCGCTGAACGACAGACGGACGCAGCAGCCGTTCCGAGCCGTTATTGGTGGGCTCGACCGCGTCGGGATGGACCAGGAAGACCAGGAGTTGATCGCGCGCCCGGCCGATCTTGGCTTGGAGATCGCGGGTTAGGTCGCAGCCGCTCGACGTGGCGAGGATCGCCCGCAGTCGGCGGTCCAAGGTCCGGCGCTTGGCAGCCAGGGTCGAAGGCGCGAAGTCGGTGACGCGCTCGGCCAGGGCGAAGACGGATCGCAACCAGAGCTGCAGTCGCCAGGGAACCGGATCATCGCTGGTCTCGACGGCGTAGGCGACATCGCGGGCGAGATGGGCGAGGCAGGTCTGGTGCGCGGCCGCATGGCCCTGCTGGGCGGTGTAGCGGTCCGAGATCCACACCGCGGGCCGATGTCCGTCCATCATTTCCCGCACCACGACGGCGCCCCGCGTTGGCGAGGCCGTGTGCACCACCGCGTCGGCCGAATGGAAGACCCAATGGTAAGCGTTGCTGCCCTCGATGCGCACACCGGTCTCGTCCGAGGCGACGACGGTGGCGCGGCGCAGCATCGAGACGGCCTCCTCGCGGCCGGGACGGAAGCGCGCTTGCGCCCGGCGGAGCAGGTTCATCAGGCCGCCCTGGCTGAGCCTCAAGCCGAATAGGTCGGACAGTACCGCCTGCAACCGCTCGTAGGAGAGCGCCTGGAAGGTCTTGAGATACGTCGCCACTGCATGCAGCCGTGGGCCGAACGGTGTGCCCCGCGCCGCCTCTGGCACCGGCGCTACGACCCGCGTCCCACAGGATGGGCAGTGCACGGCCAGACGTCTGTACTGGGTGACGGCCGGCGCCACCTCGGGCAACTCGATGTGCTCGGACACGCTCACGATCTCGGCGGGAAGATCCTCGTGCAGGCTGCCGCCGCAGCACATGCAGCGATCCGGGCGATGATCGACGACGGCATCAGGATCCTCGCTCATCACGCGACTATGACCCTCGTGCCCGGGCTTGGCACCACCGGGCTTGGATTGCTCCCGACGCTCCTTGCGATCCGTTGCCGGCGGCTTCGAAGACGTGCGCGAAGTCTTCTCCGGGCGCTGCATCCGGAGCACCAGCTCGATCAACTCTTCGCGGCTCAGCCGCTCAAGATCGCTTCGGCCCATCCCACGAGAGAATCAGCGAAATCCCGCCCGCGCAAGGGGGTGGGTAATTACCCGGCGCGGGTCAGGTGCTCCCGGAACAGCCACACCGTCTTGGCATCAGGCACCGCATCCTCGAAGCCGAGGCCGAGGAAGCGCATGAACGACAGCCTGTCCCGGATCTGGAACTCCGTGGCGTCGTCCGACAGCGTGTAGAGCGTTTGAAGGACCAATATCATGAACATGAGAACCGGGTCGTAGGGCGGGCGACCGCCCTTCGTGCCATCGGACCGCTTCAAGGCGGTCGCCAATTGCGGTCGAAACGCCTCGAAGTCGATCAGTGCCGCCAGCTTCACAAGCGGGTCACCGTTCTCCGACAGACGCTGATAGCGCTCATCCAGATCGGAGAACCCTGGCTGACCCATCCGAGCCTCCCCAACGTCGATCGCACCAGGGAATCACGACACCGCCCCGCACGGAAGGGGGTATTTCGAGGTGTCCGACCAGCTCCGCCGGCCAAGCTGCCCGTGGTGGATCGGCCTACTGCGCACTAACTCTAACCTTGGACTACCCTGTGGGGGCCGACCAGGGGCGTAGGAGCTGAGTTCTGCTCTCCGCAATGAGTGACGGCCCGGCTGTGTATTTTAGAACCCAATGCCCATTATCGAGCTTCCTCCTCCACCACCGCTTTGCGACGCTGAGATATTAACTGGTCGGTCACGTGGCGGCCGCGGCGAATGATACTGGGCGGCCTGCATCGCGCGAATGCGCGCAGCTTGTGCGACGCGGACTGCCCGCAGCTCGTCTGCACGACGGACAGCGGCTTCCTCTCTCTTGCGATTGGCAGCGGCCGCTTCCCTAGTCTTCCGATGCTGCTCCTCGACTTCCTGGCTACGCTGAGTGGCGGCGGCACGTGCGGCCTTCTGATTGGCAGCAATCGCTGCAGCCTTGTCTGCCCGCTCGCGCTCAGCTCTAGCGTTTACGGCCGCTTTGCGCCTCACCTCCTCGGCGTACTTCGCTTTTTCCCCGTCTGCGTTCTCGCGCCGGCGTTGCTCAATCTCGTCCTTCTTCTGCGCAATTTCGTCCGCTCTGGCCTTTTTCTCCCCCTCAAGCTGCAACGCGGTTTCCTGTTTCAAACGCTTGCGATCTTCAGTTTCCTGAGCCCCCGCCGCCCGCACAGCGGCTATGGCCCGATCAGCCTCCTGCTGTTGCTTGTCCTTTAGTGCTTGACGCTGCGCCTTCTCCTCAGCCTCGCGAACTGCCTTAGCCTCAGCTAAAGCGCGAGCGGCGTCCTCGGTCGCTTGTTTCCTTGCGTTCCTCTCGGCCTCTCGCTGCTCGCGCTGCGCCTTGAGAATTTTTGCATGTTCCTCGGCCTGTTCTTTGCGCAGGGCGACCTCGGCAAGGCGAGCGGCTTCCTGTTCTGCACTCCGACGAGCGGCTTCATCGGCAGCACGAGCGCGCCCCTCTGCCTCTTTCTGCTTAGCGGCAGCGAGCGCTTCAGCTTTCTTCTGAAGGATCTCAGCAGCTTTCGCCTTCTTCTCTTCTTCGCGCTGCAGGGCAGCCGCCTTCTCCAGGCGCTCGTGCTCGACCTTGGCGACTTTCTTTTCCTCCTCACGTTGGCGGTCCATAGCCTCACGCTCCTTGCGCAGCTCCTCCTCCTCCTCTGCAAGACGTCTGACAAGAGCAAGACGCTCTTGAGCTTCCGGAACCAGAGGCGAGTCTTTGTAAGTCTCGATGAATTTAGCGATCGCAGTAGCGTTGGTAGACATCTTGAGCTTGTCCCAAGCGCTCACCTGCGCGGGCGTCGGCTTCCGCGCGACCAATACGTTTAGGCTGCCAGCGAGCTTGGCGAGTTGCTCGCGCGCCAACTCGGCGTAGAGGCCGGTCTTGTGTGTATTAAGGTAGACCTCCCATGCTGCTTTCGTGCCGACCCTCTCGACGATCTCATAATCGGACTGGGCTCGAGCATCTTCATCGCGGAGATTGCTGATCGGCGTGAGGCTCGCAACTTCTACATGGGTCGGCACTAGGGCAACCGTGCTTCCACCAAGCGAACCGTAAACGTAGGGCTCTTGCTGGCGATTGGTTGCCTTGAGCACGTCATCGCGGACCCGACCAAAAGCAAGGCGTATGTCGAGACCGGGCACCGTCAAACTAGTGAGTAGCGCGGTGGTGAACGGACTGTGGGCCCCCTCACCATCATTAGCGACGGCCTGTGCCTTTGCTGCGTAGGCTATTAGCGTATTGGACTGCTGCGGCTCAGCCTTACCTAGCCCAGCTGTAATTGCACGGGTGGCAACGCGCCGTTTAATTTTGTTAGCGAACGGGTTATCACGGCAGGCATCGAGGATAACGAGGCGGAGGCTTTTCGCCCCCTCAAGCGTCTTTACGATGCGGTCAAGGGGAACAGCCTCATCCTCGGCATCGCGTTCGTTAACAAGCTTGGCGTCAGTGGGGATCAGGTAGTTTGCTTCGCCGATTTCGATGCCGTGACCGGCATAGTAGACTACCGCAATGTCGGCATCGTTTGCTGAATCCTCGAACTCGCGGATAGCACGCTTGAAGTTAAGGTTATTGGCGTCGTTTCGAGTTGCCACCACCTCAAAACCAGCGCTACGAAACATCTCCGCGATCGCATTGGCATCGTTGACAGCATTAGGTAGCTTGGGAACATTCTCGTAGGCGCCGACACCTATTACTAGAGCGACGCGGCGGCCTTCAGCCCAGGCCTGTCTGGCACTAAGCATTAGAAATGCGCTGACAAGGGCCGCGCTCAAAAATCGGGTCACGGCATTTGCCCTAATGCAATCTGCGACATAGGGTTCCATTCCCAGCTAGTTGTGGCCTATTACCATATATGAGAGAGCCAGACAATTGAAATGCCGTCGTTATGATGCTGGCTATCAATACTTTGGCATGTTTCAGAGAAATCGTTTTCATCCCGGTGTCTGGCTGGCGAGGAGTTTTCTTTCCGCTACACGAACGTTGAGGGCTGACTGACGCCACGCCGCTATTGGAAGACAGGCAGCCATGGCCGTGAGCTCAAAGTCCGTTGCACGCTAGCCAAGCAGTTGCAATCGATGGAGTGAAAACACAAGGCAGTCTTGTAGGCAGCGCGGCTTCAGCCGGATGTGGATCCTCATGCGATCCGCAGGCGCCTGCAGACCGTCGAAAGCGCGTTCGGGACTTTCAAGGACTGGTTGGGAGCGACGTACTTCCGAACGCACATCCAAAAAAAACGTGGCCGCAGAGATGAGCCTGCAAGTCCTGGATCTAAAGTGTGTAAGGGCTATTTTCAGGAACGGATCATTCCTCAATGACTGTCGGCGTAAGAGCACGCGGCACCTCGCACTTTGTCACCTCTCCGAACCGACACTTCAATCCGCATTATCAAGCAACCTCGTCTCAGAGCGACACTTTGCAAGGTCAAGCTGATTGAGCTCAGCAGTGCCCTCGGGTTAAAGGCTCAGTTGCGAGTGAGGGCGCTAGCTTTAGACAAGACGGGCTGCACGCCGCCGTTGCCGGCATCTATCACCATCCGACAAGCGCTGCTGATATTGGTCCGCTCCCGACGCAGGCACGCCGTAACCCCAGCGACGTTCGGGATCTCGGAAAGGCATAGGCGGAACGCATCCCCCGTGCAGGCGGCGCGCTGAGCGGCTGTCCCTTCGGCCAGCACCGGTGTAGCGGCGATCAGCGAGAGTGCTACGATGACGGTCGAGAGCTTCATGGCGATGTTCCTTTGGTCGACAGATTTCATTGCCGAAGTTGATCCTGGCAAGGAACCAAACTGGTCTCGTCTCGGACCGAATACTGTGCTGGTCCGCACACGAGACAGCCAGTCCAAGCCGTTTTTTTCCCGAATCGCCGCAACATCAAACCAGCTATTCTCATCATACGACGGCCCAGTCGTCTCTGGTGATTTGAGCGAATTGTCGGCACGCCACTGCTCCGGTGCGCAAGAGTGCTCACGTGCGCGGTCGCACGCCGATCTGAACATTAGATTGCCAGCTCTGAAAGTTTGTGTGTTTCGGCACCACTGCTAGACAATTGCGACATTAGCTGTATCTCTGTCGGCAGCCAAGCACGGCTCCGTGCAAACCAAGGCGTTACACTGTAATCGCCGACGAACTGGGGAACAGCCGTGATCAACAAGCCTCTGACCGTCACCGTTCTCGTCCTGGCCGGTGCCGCCGCCTCGGTCGGATCAGCCCAGGCCGACTGGCGCAATGACGCCGCAATGGCCGCCAGCATGGCCGGCGTCGCCTCCCACACGGCCGCCGCCCTGGCCGGCGGTGGATACAGCAGCGGTTACGGTTACCGCCCGCGCCCGACCTACTACCGGATGCTCCCCGTCACCGACTGCTGTTACGAGCGGATCCAGTGGCGCCGCGTCCCGGCATACGCACCCTACTGATTCGTCTGCTTCAAGGGGGCGGGCCATTGCCCGTCCCAATGTTTCTCGAGGTTTTGCTCCTCGACCGCGAGGGCTTTGAGGGGCAGGCCATCCAGAACTGCTATCATTGGGGACAATCATGGTTGCCATCCTGTTTGCCGGCCTCGCTGTCCTCGGCGCACTTGTGGGCCTGGAGCACGTCGGCCACCCGATGGGTGGCCAGTCGCCTGTCACCTACGGCTGGACCCTGTGCATAAATGCGGCCGTGATCGCGGCCTTCCTGGCCTACAGTCGCTTCCAGAAGTCTCACCAGTCAGGACTATGACGTCACCGCGTGTCGGTGACCTGCATCCTTCGAAAGAGTGGCGTTCGCACGGACCCGACGTGCCGTAGCTATCGGGCTTGCGTCTTCATCCGATGTCTTCAGCGGAGGCGATCATGCTCCAGCGCTCACTCACCATCACAGCGTCCGCAGCCCTCGCTCTCGGACTGGCTACCGTCGCGCATGCCAGCCTTACAGCCGGTGCCTCGGATCCGCGCGTTGCGTCAGAACCGCGGCTCGACGCGCACCAGACTTATGCCGAGAGCGTCACGCCGGCTCCCGTGACCCGCAGCCTCTCGGCGGCCAGCCGCAGGGACGCCGGTACTCAAATCCAAACCAATCAGGCCGCGCCGCGTGTGGTCGATCTCCCCCGCGCTGACGCCCCCAGCCAAGGTTACGCATCCTCGGCTGCGGATGCACAAACGAAGGCTCGCTCGGAGCAGCTGTCACAGGTCAAGCCCATCCCCGCATCACAAGTCCCTGCAGGCCAAACGCCATCGGTCGCGCCCGACCTCGAGCGCGTGCCGGCAGCTGCCAAGACCCTCCCTTATCAGACGGCAGGCCCAGCGCGCCCAGCCGGTTATCGCCCTGCGAAGTGGTCTGCTGGTGAGGGGGCGTCGTGGAGGACGGGACGGGATGCTTACGGCTTCTCCGGGACGTTCGGCGGCTGCAGAATCCGCGGCACTGCGGGTCCGCACGGATACAGGCTCGACCGCGCCTGCTGATCCACCTTGTTCGGCGCGAGTTGGGTCTAAATACAAATACTAATTATAATCATTGAAGCATGTCGAGATGACAAATTCGCGATTTTTATTTCTGCTTAGAAATGTTATTCCGAACGGGCGAATTCTAGTCGGGTGATCTTCTGCTGAGCTATCGACAACAGGGCCTACGAGACAGTGCTCAAGTTGCCGACGACGCGCGTATCAGTTTAGTGTTGATCAGCGCTTCTCACGTTCAGGAAATCACCGTCCATGATCGTCGCACTCGCGCTCATCATCACTGCGGCGGTCCAGGTGCAAACCGCCTACGCGAGCCGCCTCGACGATCCCGCTATCGCCCGTCCCTACATCGAGAGTGCTTTCCGATTCACAGTAGCCGCCTTAGCTTGCTTCATCATCGCGAAGGCGGTGTCTTGATACTCTTGCACAGGCGACAAAGGCGGGCACCTGAGTTACGAAAGCGACACAAGTTTCTCGTGGCGTCGTATCGTTCCACACAGGCCCATATAGACGGCAGGGCGTGGCATCACTAGACATGCAAAATTAGCGATCCTGGGTTCGATTTTCTGATGGGAACATCGCTATGATTGGGGCGGATGTTTTGGCGGAGTGTTAACAGCGACCTTCTGTCGAGCCAGCTTAAACAAAAGTGAATTTCAAACGGGTCAAGGCGAAGGGGCAAGGAAAGGCAATGAAAATGGCGTTCCATCGATCTGTGCGTCCAAAAACTGTGGTTTTATTGATGCCGTTATTAAGCGCGTTGAGCATGTATTCCGACTCTGCAGTTGCGCAGTCCTTTGAGAGAAATGTAACACGTAGTGACTGCACCGCAAGAAGCGGACATTTTACACCAACTGACACAGTGGGCGCCGGGCTCGGCGAGTGCTTCGTTCCGCCTCAAATCCCACGCGGTGCTGGTCGCCGTGGATCTGGGCTACCGAATAACGAGCTCCAGATAGCGGCCATGCTCAGTGCCCTCGGGCAGGCTGCGCAGCAGGCCAAAGCCACATTCGATAAGCTTGGACAAACCTCATCTGACGTCAGATTATCGGCGGAAGCGCAACGATGCGTTGATTTTCTTGAGGGAGCAAAAGCAAGTGCGGATAACATTAGCTCTTCTCTGCCGGATCCTAGTGATGCAAGGGGATTTTGTACTTTCACGCGAGACAGGCTCACGCCATTTCTGACGCAGTACTATAGTGGCTTAAAAAACGGACCGGAATGTGGACCGTTTTATGAGTACACGAAATACTTACTGCAGATGGTTCAGCCGTATATGAAGAACGCAGCTGCCTATAGCCGGAACGCGTGCAAAGTGCCTCGCTCGGGAACGCGGTGAAGCGCGCCTCTCGCTCGACCGGCTCGGCATAGTGGGCGCAGCTCTCAGAGCCTGTTTGAGCGCCTCTGCCGGCTGTCGCCATCTGTCTCGTGTGCAAACACGAATTCCGCCTGGCGAGGCGGATTGGAGAGCAGATGTGGACGGACCGACATCGGACGCGTCATGAAGCGCGCCTAAAGGACATGGTGCTGCAAGCGGGCTTGGACGAGGTGGCCCGCTTCCTGGAGCGCGCGGATCCGCCGAGCTGTTCGGAGGCCACACCGGCGCGTCAGGTGCTGGCAGGGATCGCCTGGCACCTGCGGACGGGCGGAGGGTGGCGGGCGCTGCCAGCCGGCTTTCTGCCGTGGCGCACGGTCTATGGCTGGTTTCGACGCTGGGTCGACAAGGGCCTGTTCGAGAGCCTGATGCGGGCTCTGACCCGCCGTCAGCGGCGACGTTGCGGACGGCGAACCGATCCACGGCTGGCGATCATCGACACACAAAGCGTCCCGTGCATCGGGGTACGTGGGCCGCGCGGCTACGATGCCGCCAAGAAGGTCGTCGGGCGCAAACGCGTGGCCCTGGTCGACGCCGAAGGCCACGGTCTGGCGTTCGCCGTTGTGCCGGCCAACGTGCAGGATCGCGATACCCTGCCCGCCCTCGATGCCGGTAAGGAGCATTGGCCCAGTCTACGCTTGGCCATCCTCGACGGCGCCTTTACGGCCGAACGTTGCCAGGCATGGTGCAACATCCGCGGCATACACCACCGCGTCGTCGAGAAAGACCCGGATCAGAAGGGCTTCGTCGTGCTGGAGCGGCGCTGGGTCGTGGAGCGGACCTTCGGCTGGCTCAGCCATTGGGGCGGCCTGCACCGTGAACGCGCCGGGCGCCTCGATGTCGCGACGGGACGCCTCGCTTGCGTCGCCAGCCTCATGGCCGCCAGCGCCCTCAACAATCCGGCTTGAGATCATGCGCTCAAACAGGCTCCTAGAGCTACGCCCAATCATGTAGCAACGGCCACGTCGTCTGTGTATCAGGCTGCGGCGAGGCAGTCGCGGCACTCCTGCGCTGTGAGGCGGGTGAGCGCCTGCCGGATGGTAGCCCACAGGTTGGCGACGGTGTGGGCTGCCCTGGTCCGGAGAAGTGATCCTCCCTCGGTTTAAGGCTCTCCCCCACGTTACTTGGATCAAGCAGAAAGGACGACGCGGCGGGGGAGGAGCTCAAAGCTGGCGCGGCCGCAGATGGTGCGTTTGAGCATCTTCAGCCAACTGATCTACCCTTCGGCTTGAGCATTGCTCCAGGACGTCGTCAGCGCCGCGCGAACTGCCGCCCCATCCTGCGTCAAGCTAGCTGCGAAGGTCTCCAACGCCGCGATGTCGCAATTGCATGTCTTCGAGAGCCACCTGTCGAGTTCGCCGATCGCATCCGCCGAACGATCGCCGCGTAGGCTTCAGGCGCACACCAGCATCGTGAACCGTCGCGCCAGATCCGCGACCCGTGCTGCCTCAGCATCCTGCCGAATGCGGGCGAGGTCGACCGCAGCGCGGGGCGGCAACGTCGCGGTGGGCTGAACCAAGATCCAGGTCAGCTGCTTTAGAGATGATCGCCACTACTCTGGGAACGTCTGCGCTCGTCGAACCGGTCCGCGAGAGCCATTTGTAGGCCGTGCGCCGCGCCGGCACCGTGCGCCGTTCGGCAACGTAGCGGTGCATCTGCCGATCTACGATGAGATCAGCAAGGTCGCGCTCAAGCACACCCACGAGCCGCAGCAGATCGTCGGCAACCTGCTCCAGGCCGAGATCTCCGAGACGCAGGCGCGTTTGATCCGCTACCAGATGAACATCGCCAAGCTGCCTTGCCCAAGGATATCGCCGAGTTCGCCTTCGACGGAACCCCGATCAACGAGGGTCTGGTGCGCAACCTCACCGGCGGCGAGTTCCTGGCTCATCAGCGCAACGTCGTGCTGGTCGTCGGCCTCGGGACCGGCAAGCCCCCTGGCCCTCGCCATCGCGCAAGCCGGGAGTGGGCCCCTTGGTGGACAAAAGCGGGATCGGGAATTGACCGGGCAGCCGAGTTTTCGAACGATGAAAGCCGATGGCACAGCACCGAAGCCACAGCGTCGCGTTCATCCGCAGACGAGAGGGTGAGATCGAGTGCTGGCACCTCACGCTCCAGAACCGCATTTTGCTCGAACACGCGCACCTACCCGGCCAGTTGGAGGGGTGGATCGAAGCGTTTGTCGATCGCTACAACCACGTCCGCGCCCACGAGAGCCTGGGCAACCTCACACCGGCCGACGTCGATCTCGGTCGGGGCGAAGATATCCTGCGCGAGCGGGCGCGGATCCAGCGTCAGACCCTTACCGATCGCCGCTTGCGTCATCGCGCGCAGGCTGCCTGACCTCTCACCCAGTTGGACCCAGAGCCTCCGCTCCTGAACGCCACGAACCGTCCCAAATCATCTGACAACGAACATTTTGGGTCTTCAGCCACCAACCGAGTGCCACGACTTCACACGCCAGCCGACTCGTCGGCAGCTTTTGGCAAAACGAACCCAAACACCGTCTGTAGCGCCGGCACCGGGGGTAAAGCAGAGTCTTGCGGGCTGCCTTCACCGCCACGTCGCTCGATGCCGGTGTTGTGGCGTGCAGCATTGGGCCGGGGAACTATCCTCTCCCTGTAACGAGCGGATGAACGGCCTCAGATCATCTCACGACAATTCTCGTCCCTTGGGAGCCTATCTCGAGGCTCATCACGACAAGGGAGGATTTATGTGCGAGACTAACATTGCATCAGCGGACGGGTTTGACAGCAAATTTTGGAAGCACGGAGGGGGCAAACATCTCAGGCTAGGCGGCAGCATTTTCAAATTTTAATCGACTGGGGAATCGGGTCCGAATCAGGCGATGCTGGCACAGAGGAAGCTATTATGTTGAATAAGATGCTCGCGCGTTTCACACCGTTGCTCGCGCAGCCGATGCGGCCTCAGGTTGATGAGCCTGAGGCCGCAGACGCGATGGAAGCTTATGCCTTCCTCAGCGCGGTCGCCGCCGCGATGCCGAGCTTAAACCCGCCGCCTGCCGCCAACGATGACCCTATGGAGGCCGTTCATAAGGTCGTCGAGTATGAGCTGGTTCATACGGGCTACTTGCGCTGAGCGCCTGAACGCGCATCCACAGATGCCAGGCCACCATCGCACAGCGATATTGTCTGCGCTCCGATGGAGCCACGCGTCTCATCCGCTGAACGGAGTGCCGGCAATCTGGCCCAGGCATGAGCGACGAAACGGCGTCCGCATCACCCCGCATCACGTCGAACGTTGTAGAGACGCGTGATTCGCGGCATCAGTCGTCGGAGCACCTCTAACGCTGAAGCCGATGGAATCGCCGTGAGCAGCTTGAAATTTGGGACGAGTGGCTTGCGGGGTCTCGTGACGGATCTCGTGGGCTGGCCGACCTACACCTACGCCCGCGCGTTCTTTCGATCCGTCTCGGCAGACGGTGACCCCCGCCAAGTCGTGATAGGTCGGGACCTGCGTGACAGCAGCCCGGGTATCGCCGCGACGGTGGCGAGCGCTGCGGCGGCTTCGGGCTTCGAGGCGATCGATTGCGGGGCTCTGCCGACCCCGGCCCTGGCGCTCGAGGCGACGCGGCGCAGCGCCTACGCTGTCATGGTCACGGGCAGCCACATCCCTGAGGACCGCAACGGCCTGAAATTCTATCGGCCGGACGGTGAGATCACCAAGGACGACGAGGCTGCCATCCTGGCAGCCCTGGGGGATGTCACGGCTGTCGGTGAAATGCCGACACTCGTTTCCGCAACATCAGAACCCGGTGCCATCAAGCGCTACCATCGGCGCTACTGTGACGCCTTCGCGCCGAAGATCCTGGGGGGCATGCGCATCGTGGTCTATCAGCAGAGTTCGGTCGCGCGCGACCTGCTGACCGAGCTACTCGCAAGCGTTGGGGCAAGCGTTACGCCGATTGGCCGGTCGGAGACGTTCGTGCCGATCGATACCGAGGCGCATCGGCCCGAGGATATCGCCTTCATCGCCAAGGTTATGGCGTCGGGCGAATACGACGCGCTGGTGACGACCGATGGCGACGCGGACCGCCCCCTAGTGGCCGATGGGGCGGGTCGGATCGTGCGCGGAGACGTGCTCGGGCTGATCACCGCGCGCTACCTTGGCATCGACGCGGTCGTGGTACCGGTCACAGCCGGCTCAGCGCTCGAACGGTCCGGCGGCTTCAGTCAAGTCGTGCGCACCAAGGTGGGCTCGCCCTTCGTCATCGCCGGCATGGAGCAGGCAAAGGCGGCCGGGGCAGGGGCCGTTGCCGGCTTCGAAGCAAACGGCGGCTTCTTGCTCGGCTCGGACATCACCATCGGCGGCCAGAACCTGGCCGCCCTGCCCACCCGGGACGCGATGCTCCCCATACTGGCCACACTCACCGCGGCGCGCGAGGCGGGCACCTCGCTGGCTGATCTCGTCGCATCGCTAGACGTGGGCGAGATGGCGAGCGACCGACTCCCGAACACGCCCTCTGAGCAAAGCAGCGCGTTTCTCGGCCAGCTCGGCGATGAAAGCTTCCGAGCCCAGTTCCTCCGGCCAATCGGATCCCCCCACGCGGTCGACCAGCAGGACGGGATCAGGATCGGCCTCGAGGGCGGACGAACAATCCATTTTCGGGCCTCGGGCAATGCCCCTGAACTGCGATGCTATGCGGAAGCCAAGTCGGCACAGGACGCGCAAGCTCTTGTTCAGTGGGGCCTGACAGCAGCGGCAGCCTCCATGTCAGAACAAACAAGCCGATCTAGATAAAACTACGCTATTAATTAACATTCCACTCGCGTTAAATTATTATACCCTGCTTATATCATGATGGCGCTGGTTTTACTAGATAATCGCAGGTTGTCGGTCGAACTTATGTTCCGAATAAATTCGTCCCCATTGATTTCCAACGGCAACAAGCTATCTAAATTAATTTCGTGAGGACTTTTAATAGCTCACCGTTCAACTTATCATTGTTTTTCTAGTGAACATAGCCGCCGCAAACAAAACAGCAGCTCCCGCTGATACCAAGCTTATCATCAAAAGACGCCGAGGCTCCGTAGCAGAATCCGCTTTGATCGGTGCGGTAATCATACTGAAGAACTGAGGTTGCCGAGCGACCAAAATCCGTGCCCGGTCGTTCGCTTTACGAACCTCATCGGCGTATTTCACTGCTCCTTTTCGCTCATGCTCGAGAGCCTCAAAACGCGTGAGGGCGCTTGCGAGCTGACGTTTCTGGTTCGGATCCTGACCTGTGGCTTGCCGCTGGATCCGAGCGATGTTGTCGTCGAGATCTCTGATTTGCTGCTTGATATCGATGATCCGGCGAGATTCCGGGCCGAGGTCCCGCTGGCCGATCGAGAGTTGAACGGCCAGGTTGATGCGGGAGCCTCGCAACTCTGAGACGAGCTTGAGGTTGGTCTCGTTCGATTTTTCAGCGTCGAGCAGGCCTTCGCGATTGCGCAGATCAGTCTGGGCGATCTCAAGTTTGGCGACGCGATCCTCGGCGAGCTTCAGCTCGCGCGTGCTCTGGTCCAAGGCATCCTCACGCGCCCTCAAACTGAGGCTACCCAGCATCTGCTCGGCATCCTTCAGGATCGCTTGAGTGATCGCCAGGGACTCGTCTGGATCAAACGCCTCTACCGTCAGTCCCATGATGCCCGAGGCGGACTCGACATCGATGGACACCCGCCGTTTCCAGTAGCGAAGGGCTTTCTCAATCGGCTTCTCAGGGTTGAGCCGGGACGCGTAATCGACGCTGTCGCGGCCGAACCATTCGCGGATCGGCAGCTGGGCCTCGATCTGCTCAAGCATCGGCCGGCTCAGGATGTACTCCTGGGTGATCAGCGTGTCTTGCGCGATCGTCGAACTCACCACGCCTGCGCTGGTGCCGACCGCATCGGGTGCCGCCTTATCGGCTGTGCCGACCGAGGGGCGAATGGCGAACTTCACCTCAGTCACATACCGATCCGAGGCGATCAAGCCATAGTACAACGCCCCAGCCAGCGTCGGCAGCACGAAGCAGACCACGAACAGGATCAGGATCCAGGGATCGCTTTTGATGTGACTCTGGTAGGACGTCACACCCTTCTTGCGGTCCCGGAAGCTGGGAACGTTTGGTAAACGCTGCAGGACCTTGGCGATCGCTTTTTGATTCTGAGGGGCGGCGATGGGCTGTCCGCCGGCCTTCCGAGCTTCCATATTCATGGACCAGTCCCTGGCGCTGGCGATCCGCAAGGTTTCGAGACTCGGCCGGATACCGGCGGCCTCAGTGCGGTTGTGCGCATGGGCAGTCCCATCAGCTCGCGGCAAAAGCATGTCGGCCATAGCGCGATCAGATCCGCACCGATCTCGATGGCGGTCCGGATCTCCGGGAGGGTCAGGAGCTCGCTCCTGAATGTGAAGCGCAGAGCGACATTCTCGTCGTCACCGTTTCCCAGGCATCCTGGTTCGGGACAATCCCTGCGAAGGCGTACTCGGACGGACCCGATCGATCGGTGTCTCTGCGGCCATCGCAGACACGGGCTGGGGCCTTCGCGCTACGGCTCACCAGGGCCTATCGCCCCCTGATATCGGGGAAGCCACCCCGTAAGGAGGGTTGGCCAGGAGAATGCCAGGACGGCTCTCGAGGCGATGCAGGGAACGGACCGACGCGACGCGTTGGCTGGCCATACCCGGGTCATTGGCGGTACGCAGATCGAGGCAGTACGGCAGCCTGTCGGTCGAGGTTCAGAGGCCTGGGTCAGAGACCAAGCTTGGCCCGCTCGCCTCTTGTAGCCCGCTCGAAGGCGCGGTCATGAAACGAGGTGGACGTTGGCGCAAGCAATTCGATTTCGCTACGAACGCCCGCTCAGCTAATCCATCACCACGACGGTCTGCCGTGAGTGATCCCACTTGCCGTGAGGAAACGCGCGCTTCCTCTCCACCGCGGCAGCGATCTGCGCCCTCAGATCGGCTGGCGTAAACGGCTTCAAAAGCACGCCATCGACGCCGGCCTCGCCCGCAGCTTCCACCATCTCGCCAGTTCGCGAGGTGGTCATCACGAACGTCAGGGCCCGATTGTCCGTCAGCCTCCGGACCAGCGTGATAAACGCGGTGACGCGCATCGGACCGACGCGCGCGTCGATCACCGCGATATCGGGTGCGGTCGCCTCGATCTGCCCGCGTGCGGTGACGGTGTCGAAGGCGACATCCGAATTCGTCAGACCGGCTGTGCCGAAAATTTTAGCCACGAGGCGTGCGACAGCAACCTGGCCATCGATGATGATAACACGGGCGTCCGAGCGTAGCATCGCTCAAGCCTCCTGAAGCAGTGAGGCGAACTTAGGCATGTTGATCTTCGACAGACCGCGCAGCTTGCCGGACCCAGATCTCGCCCGCGACCCGATCAGCTAAATGTCGCAACGTTTGGACGTCGATCTCATCCGCGGAACGCGGGCGCTGATCGATGATGCACAAAGCCCCGAGACGGATGCCATCTCCATAGTAGAGCGGAGCCCCCGCGTAGAAGCGCACGTACGGTGGTCCGACGACGAGCGGATTCGAGGCAAACCGCGCATCTTCCCGCGCATCGGGAACGATCAGGACTACGTCCTGCGCGACGACGTAGTTGCAGAACGATGCGTCCCGAGTCGTTTCACAGATCTCCAAACCAATGCGAGACTTGAACCACTGCCGCCGCGCGTCGAGCAGAGTGATAAGCGCGACCGGCGCCTCGAAGGTCAATGCGGCCTCTCGGCATAGATCGTCGAAAGCGGGGTCTTGCGGCGTATCGAGCAGGTCTAAATTTTCCAGAACGGCGAGGCGTTCAATTTCATTGGAGGGAACAGGATACGTCATGCTGTAGAACTCGAATCGCGATCGCGCATGACCGAGTCTGGATCAGTATGAATAAGAAACGGTTAGGCCGTTCCGAGGCGCCGCCGACTTCCCCTTGCGACAACCTGATCCCCGACGTCGCCCGGAACCCCGAGCGTTTGAAAGCGGAGCCTGACGGACGACTGGCAGGATCGACCTGCTCATCACTGCCAGCAAGCGCCCTGTAATCCAACTCCTTACAATATGTTCTCTCGCGCGCCGGAGAATACTTGCTGCGACCAGGCGCCAGTTCAATTTTGGCATAATGATAAAACCATGGCTCGATATAAAGGCCGACGTCGGCTCTGAGTATATGACTGAGAACCTAAAAGCTCAGCCTACCATTTCATCGGCTGCGCTCCGCCGATTTTAAGCGTTCCGTGGCTAGAGCCGTGCTCTGGCGGGTTGAATCGCTTGGGGTAGGCGATCTGGCTGGCGTGTGATTCACTGGCTGGGCTTATGAGGGAGGATTGCCATGCCTTCAGCCCTGTCGGTGGATCTGCGCGAGCGTGTGGTCGCCGCGATTGACGCGGGTGCATCGCGGCGTCAGGCGGCCAAACGCTTCGGTGTCGGGGCGGCCAGCGCGGTCCGTTGGCACGAGCGCTTCCGGCAGGACGGGCAAGTCGCGCCCAAGCCCATGGGCGGCGACCGCAACTCGCAGCGTCTGGAAGCGCAGGCGGCCCTGATCCTTCGGCTCAACGAAGAACACCCGCTCTCCTTCCTGCGGGAACTGCGCGACAGGCTCTCGGAACGCGGCGTCCGGGCAAGCACGAGCAGCCTGTCACGCTTCTTCGCCCGGCATGGGATCACCCGTAAAAAGGGGCTGTCCACGCGGCCGAGCAGGAGCGGTCGGATGTGAGGGCCGCGCGCGAGGACTGGTTCGATGGGCAACC
>NZ_VRVG01000095.1:0-20826 GCF_008040085.1 Methylobacterium sp. WL7
CCCCTCACGAATTACTTCAATTTTTGAGGGCGTATGATTTTTTATGACCGTTGAGGAATTATTTTGAGCGCCAACTGTTAGGTGCTCGTTGATTGTTGGCTTTGATCGTGGGGCGTCGCTTTTATCAACTTCGCGTAACGACGATCGTATGGATTTGGCGAGGTGCTCCAAAAACTGACCAACTTCGGCGGATTCGTAATTTTGCAAACGTAAATTGCGGAAATCCACCCACTGGCGCGACTTCAGGATCTGAAGTGTCGACGCACTGTAGCACTCGTCGGGATTGCGTTCCTCGATGTGAGATGTATCGATAAAATGGATCGGGAAGATCAGCCGCTTTGATTTCAATTCATTTTCTCGCAGTCTAAACAGATCTATTTCCTGTGAGCACCACTCACTCTGTAAAAATGCCGGTGTGATTATAGGTATTATGAACGAAGTCTCGCCAATGGCCGATCTGATTTGTTGTTCCCACTCTGACCCAGGCGGAATTGCTGCCACATCCTGCCAAATTACGACTGTGGGGCGCCTGCCTATCTGCTGCTGCAATTCCTGACTTAATAAAGAACGGAGTAAACTTAGTTTGCCTCTCGATGAATTCTCGTCGGAACTAGTGTAGCTCCAAAATCCAGTTGGTATCAGCATGAGATAGAACGCCTAAATAAAGTAGATCGGTGATTGTTACTCGTAACTAAAGTTGATGCTTGGCGGTTAACAGAAGTAGGCTTCCTGTTGATTTGAAGGGCTTACTTAGGCACGGCGCAAATGCTGCGGCGTCCAGCGTCCGTAGATTTGTGGGAGAATGCGCACGACAGTGTCGCGCCCCTTCGTATTGCCCGCAAACACATTGTACATGAAAGCCAATCTGATCAATTCGTCGGGTAGTTCGACGCCGCCCGTTACCGCACCGCTCGCTTGCCAAGATTTGATAGTTTCCGTGAGCTTCCCAACCAAGTAGCCGACCGCGACATCGCAAGAAACCCGCTTATGATCTTCGCTCTTTAGGCGAGGCTACCGCGGTTAAAGGGCGCTCTGAAGCAGGTACGGTCCGGTAAAGTCTCCACGCAAAACCAATAGAATTGCCTCGACGGTAGATTGCTTGTGCTGTGGCCTCATCGCTGTGTGTGACAAGGTCGTTTTGCAGCAAGTTGTTGACACCCTCCTCGGCGAAGCGGTGCTGCCACCACCACGCGGTGGGCCGGCTGACGCCGGCCTGGTAGCCTATCTCAGGGATGGACATCGAGCTCTCTATCAGCGCACGTTTTCCATTTGTGTATAGGTCACCCAGGCCCCGTTCGGTTTCCTTCGGAATTGGAATACTAGATCCGAGCAATGCCTGTCTGGAAGGAAAAATTCAATATCGGCATTTTCTGATCGACTCACAACAGTCCCGTCGCATTCGTTCAAGTGGATACGTTTGAGCACGCGCATGAAATTTTGGGTTCCATCCGCGTAGCGCTCAACCCACCGGTCGGGGGCGACTCGAACCCAATCGCGCGTTCCAGCCTTGTACTCCGTCGATGAAGTTTGCATTGTGAACGCACTCAATCGTGTCGCCTGCGTCTCGGGAAACTGTGGCTGTGCGTCGTCGGCCCCTGGTTTGAATAGATGTAAGAGCGCGGGAGCGAGCAGAATGCCCACTGCCGCGAAGAGTAATACAGGCGCCCCGATCGCAATCCATTTCCAAGTTGGCCTGATTCCTGTTATGTTTGCTTCATCTAGCACACCTCCGCTTGTTTTGGTGGGCTCTAATGTGGGAGGCGCGATGGTCTTAAGTTTGTTGCAGATGACTGCTATCGCCCGCTCCCAATTTTGGAATGCGTCGACCCACTGGCGTGTGGCTAGCTCATATTTGAAAGCATTGCTTGGAAGCACATCCTCGGCTCTAATCGGAATGATTGGAACGTTGAACTGACTCGCTAGTGCAACTTCTTTCTTGATTTCTTGAGAATTATTTGCATTTTGAGTAAAAACTAACAACATTGCATATGATTGCTGAAGTGAACGAACAATTACGTCCTGAAATCCCTCGCCAGGACCAATATCTCTTCCAGAAATCCAGCACACGAATCCGCGATTTTCGATCGCTTGGCGGAGGGCGTCAGCGATTTTTTGATCTCGCGAGGAGTGGCTAATGAATATCCAACGGCGCTCCACATCTAAATTCATTTGAAGCGTCCTCGCTCCCAATTTAAACCGCTTGTTTTTCGATGGGCACAGTGTTGCCATCGAAATTGAGAGTGCTAGCTCGCTTCGAGACGCAATCGAGTCTGACAAGGCATATCTCAGCATGCCTGTCCACTGTTCGTGTGAACCCCTCAATGCGAAGATTCATGTCACTGGCGGATCCAAAGCCACGGGCAGTTCCCGCAAGGAATAAGCTCTGCGACGATTTGCGAGGAAAAAACTTAATTCTTCGAGCTGTCAAATCACTTTTATCGGCACACGCCGCTGGCTAGACAGGCTGCGCATAATCGTTCGGCCTCCTGAGATTTACGGGCTACGTCCGTAAAATACCGATTGTGTACCGCTAATATATCTGCGTCGTTGCAGAACGCCGACTGCTTAGATTTAGGGACAAAAATTTTTCTTCCGATTTCTTTTACCTTGCTTCGCCAACGATCTCTGACTCGGTCGAGCGCTTCATTCGAGATGCACTCTTGAACGGCGGCCATGATCCGAGCTTCCAGATCGCTCTTCTTGCCGCATAAATTCGCGGTTGCCTCGAAGAAGGCGAGTTGATCAACCTGGCGCCAGAGGGAATCTTCTTGCGCTTTCGTCATATCTGCAAAACCTAATTTCACGAGGTTGGTCGGCCTCTCTGCCGTGCTTATGCTTGTATCGGTTACGGTCATTCCTGCAACGAGGATCACCGCCATCAGCATCTGATTCATACCGCTCCTGCAACTGTACGCGCACCCACCAATCCCGGCTGCGGATCGCGCCTAGACCCTGTCGTCGACCTTTATGAATGAAGTCGACTGAGGGATATATCTTTTGAACCTGACTTTGGAATTGGAGCATTCAGGCGTCAGGCGTCAGGCGTCAGGCGTCAGGCGTCGGGCGTCAGGCGTCAGGCGTCAGGCGACACGGC
This sequence comes from Methylobacterium sp. WL7, assembly GCF_008040085.1. Taxonomy (NCBI): domain Bacteria; kingdom Pseudomonadati; phylum Pseudomonadota; class Alphaproteobacteria; order Hyphomicrobiales; family Methylobacteriaceae; genus Methylobacterium; species Methylobacterium sp. WL7. Next base: position 3,095 of record NZ_VRVG01000095.1, read on the forward strand.
AAACGGCCCCCCTGACGACATGAGGATCTGACCCCCTGGATGAGCGAGGAGGTCGAGATGATCAGGGATAAAGCTCAGGCTCTTGTGCGGACGGAGGATCCGCTGGGGGTAGAGATGAAGACGCCAGACGACCTGTCGGCGATGATCCGTTTGAAGGCGCTCGATGTGGCGCGAAGCGGATCGCGGCCGAACTCGGCTATTCGAGGAACACGGTCGAGCACTGGCTTAATCAGGGCGATTGGTACCCCTCTAAGAGTTAGGGACAAAACCGTTTGATCTGTGCCCGGCAGACAAGGGCACATGCGAGCGTCGTGAAGGCGAGGTGCAGGTCGGCGCGTCGCTCGTAGCGAATGGTCAGGCGGCGGAAGCGTGTGAGCTAGGCCAGCGTGCGCTCCACGATCCAGCGGTGGCGGCCGAGGTGCTCACTGCTTTCAATGCCGTGTCGCGCGATCCGCGGTTTGATGCTGCGGGCGAGACACTCGCGCCGGCAGCGACGATGATCGTAGCCCTTGTCGGCATGCAGCTTGTCCGGTCGACGCCGCGGGCGGCCGCGCAGGCCGGTGCGCACCCCCGGCACCGCGTCGAGGGTAGCCGCCAGCATACGGCTGTCGTGGCAGTTGGCTCCGGTCAGCGTCAGGCCGAGCGGCGTGCCCCTGGCATCCACGACGAGGTGGCGCTTCGTACCCGGCTTGCCCCGGTCCGTCGGGTTTGGACCCGTCGCGGAGCCCCTTTTTTCGCCGGCAGGCTCGCGCTGTCGAGGGCTGCGCGCGACCAATCAAGCGCGTCCGCATCCTGAAGCCGCTCCAACATCGCGCGATGCAGGCCTGCCCAGACGCCGGCTGCCTGCTACGCACCCAGCCGCCGCCAACTCGTCTTGCCGCTGCAGCCGACACTGGAATGCGGCAGGTGCTTCCACTGCATGCCGGTGCGCAGCACAAGGATGATGCCCGCCAGCGCCGCCCGATCCGAGGCGCGCGGCCGCCCACCTTTCGGCTTTTCAGGCTCGGATGGCAGAAGCGGCTCGATCACTGCCCAAAGGTCGTCGGGTACAAGAGCGTCCATGCCCGCCCAACCCGCTCGCTGCGGCTTTGTCCCGCGCTCTTAGGCTCGGCGGTGGGGCCCGCTGTGCGCAGATTGCCTCCCGTCGAGATGGCCGCTTCGTCCTTATCATCCAAAATCCGACACTCGGTACCCGTGACGAAGGGCTACTTCCGACCCTTTGCCAATGCCGAAAACGTCTGTTTGCCGGCGACTCGATGCATCTTTGTGATCGGCCCTGCCCGAATGTGGCTTGGTTGCCTTCGATTGTTCGATTGGGAAAGCGGACGCGCCGTAAAGCTAAGGTCCATAGGGATCGATAGCATTGGATCTTTCGCCGTTCTGACGTGATGATCGATTCTCAAAACGTCTTCGTTTAGACCGCCGAACTACTTGCTGGAGCGGCCGTTGATGGAAAGGAGGGCCTCCAGGTCGCAGGATCGAGTCTGCTCCTTACGATTCGCAGCCATTGAAAAGCACAGCACGGGTGCGAACTCAGCTAAAGCGTTGACCGATTGACGAAGGGGTTGGCCTTCGCGCAAAAGGGGCGTTCATATTTGATGCGTGCGATGTGGCTCCAAGCCCCCAAAAAGATCCTGCTGTCTTATAGGCGTGCTGACACAGGCCCTTCGGCAGGGCGGCTGGCGGATCGTCTGAAGCGCCATTTCGGTGAGCGCAACGTCTTCATAGACGTCGATAATATCCCTTTTGGAACCGACTTCCGCACACACATTAAAACAACCATCGAAAACTGTGATTTCGTTTTAGTTATTATTGGCCGATCCTGGGTAGGCAGGGTTGGGGATCAAACACGAATAAGCGATATAGAGGATCACCTTAGGATCGAGGTGGAAACGGCATTACGAGTTGGAGCTGTCATTATACCGGTGCTCGTCGATCGGGCGCCCATGCCACCCGCGAAGGACCTACCTTCCTCGATCGAGGCGCTTGCATTCTTAAATGCAGCTCCTTTAGATACGGGCCGGGATTTCAACATTCACGCGCTGCGGATCATAGAAGCGATTCATTCCACCGGGGCGCGCTCCATCAACAACGGTAATAGCAGTGATTTATGGCTAAAAAAAGCTCGGCTTGCCGTGTTGTTTATGGTTTCAACTGCATTTTCTATTGCTTTTTCTCTATTTACGCTGATAATTTATATGAGATATTTAGCGGTTAGTCTAGGCGGCTGCGGAGTATACGGTGAAAATTGCGTGCTAAATGCACTGATTATCTGCTTAATATCTTACGTGATTACGGAGATTGTGGGCAGTTTCCTGTCTCAGAACGCTTCTCGCGTTAGTTTAAAGGAGATCCCGTTGTTGATGGGTGCCCATTTGAGCGTAGTTATCTTATTTTTGTGTGCTATGACTTATTTTGGTCAGATCTCAACTTCGATTTTCGAATTTATAGAAATCCTCACCGCATTTGCGTCCATAAAACTCATCTGTTATTTGCTTCCTAAATTGTCCGATTCATTGCGCCGCTTTTTCGCAACTAAGCTTCAGTAAAAATAAAATAGAATTAATCCTGTGCGACCTAGACGAATTTTTTATCCCCGTTTTTTATAATGGGATGATGTTTTGATTTGAATTATTGAAGTTCCGCTCAAATATTTCTAGAATCATGCTCCGTCTAAATTCGTCTGGGGCCGAGTGCATTGGCATTTATAGCGAGAGCGGGGTGGATGTAGCTGTCCGCTACGGGCCAAAAAGGCGGGGTTGGTTTTAGCCGTTGCGGACCCCGTGATTGGATACTAGGCGTCAGATACGGATCTCTAGGTTAGACCCAACGACGAGGTCCGCTCCTGCGAACAACTTGGCTCCGGCGCGGATGACATTGTGCTGTCCTCAACAGCATCACTGCAAACGTCGATCCGTTCGCGCAGCAGGCGGATCTCGCCGTCAGCGAGGCCCGCAAAGCGCGTGTCGTGCGCGCCGCATCGAAGCCGAAGTGTTACGTGTGGCTTCGATGCGGCACGCAGCGCGATAGCCAGGCTTCCCGAAGACTCGAGGTCCAAGGCAAGCACTAGGTGCTCGGGCCCGACCGGGTCGAAGGTGTCGAGGGCGCTCACGGCTGTCTCCGGCCTTGCCGGATCGTACACGACCACATGCTCGCGTCGGAGATCACGGCCGAGGCGAGCCAGGATTGCCGGGATGCGCTCGACGATGGCTCTGGTCTGCACCCGCACAGGGTGGGGCAGATCCACCCAGTCCTTCAGGGCAGGATGCTGGAGGCGGAGATCGTCACGGATCGCGCCGTACTGCCAGCCGGCCATGCGCCGTTCTATGAACCAGCGCCAGTGCTCAGCCGCGGCCAGCGTTTCGAGCTCCGCGTCCGTGAGGGTTAGAAGGCGGGGCGTGGCGGCCGGGCACGAGCGCAGGCCTGCGGCCCGCAGCTTGATCTCGAGATGATCGGCAAAGAGTCGATTGGAGCGCCGGAACAGCTCGGGCAGCATCGGCCAGGGCAGCCGGCCCGCTCCCCCTCTAGGCTGGTCTTGAACTGTATCGAGGTAAGTTTCGTGGCAGGCACGAGCGAGCAAGTCGATCTCTCTATCTGCGGTGAGACCCGAGGCGAGAAGGTCGACGCAGTCGCTGAACGGCACAAGGCGGTCGGGTACCAGCGGCCTATCCTGACCCTGTGCGAGGAGGTCGGCGAGCTTACGCCTTGCGCGTGTGCGCACGAAGACGGGCACCGACAGCTGCCCTTGCCGGTCGAGCATCCCGCGTGCCTGCGTCGCGACGAATAGCGCCTCCGCGTCGTCCGGGAGGCACACGAAGACGGCCGCGATCTGGCGCTCGAAGGCACTCGAGAGGAGCGCGCAACTCTCCGGCTCCTGTCCAGTCAGGTGAGCCTCAATCGCATCTATCACCGCGAAATTATCCGCGCCCGGGTACAGGACGCGGAACTTCGCGTGCGCCGGCTCCGGAGTGGCGTCGAAGACCGCAACGCGCAAGCGATGTCCCGGCAGGGCGAAGGCCGTGCGCAATCCCTGAGCCACGATCGCCCGGCCCAGGTCGCCGAAGCCGATCACCGCGATCTCGGTCTGACATGCGCGGGCCACCTGCGTGACGAAGAACGTGCGGCGATATAGCAAACGTGCCGCCATCTCGGAGCGATTGAAAATCTGAAAGTCGACGCTCTCGGAACTCAGGCCTGCCGCGCTCTGACTGAGGAAGCGCTCGAACAGCCAGTCCGTGCGCATTTCCGGCGCGACCACGAGCTTGCCGGTTCCGCGAAAAACGGCCGGTGCCCGCTGCGCGGCCGCTAGGGCGATCTCCAAATTCGTCGTGTCGTTGCCCGTCGTCACCACCAGAGCCTTCGCCCGTCGGACGCCGGCGATGCGGAGCGTGGCCGCCGATTTGGCGTCCCCCTGGATAGCCGGCGCGCCGACATCTTCCACTGCAAGGGCGTTGACCGAAGTCGCGTCGAGATCAACGGCCACGACGCGCTCGCCCACCTCCCGCAAGCGCTCGGCGATGGCGCGCCCGGTGTCGCCAAGGCCGCAGACGATGACGTGATCGCGGCTGCGTCGGGCGAAGGCTACTTTAAGATCGCGGCGGAGGCTCTGCAGAAACAGCTTGGCGGCGGTCAGGATGGCTGCGAGCGGGACCAGCCATTGCGCGAATACCAGCTGCCAGGGATCCTTGCCGAAGGTGAAGCTGCCGCGGCCGCGAACGAGATTGACCGATTGCCCGATCTGCTCCAGCGCCGTTGGAAACGAGCACGGGGTGCCCGTACAATGCTGGCCAAAGCCCCAGAAGGCGAGACCGAAGGCGACAGCGGCGAAGGGCGCGAGCGCCAGCCAGGAACTGTTCTTGAATTGATTGCCACGGGTTGCTGGCACTGAAGACATGCCCTCGCACGGCCCGCTTCCAACGTGGACCACCTACTTCATATACGAACTCTGTCGAGGTTCAGCTCGCCTGTCTCCATACCGTATGGGAGATGGGCAGTGAGCGCGCGCCTGTGGCAAAGCTGCTACGGTGACGCGGCTCGAGCCCGTCTCTGTGCTACGGTGCGCGAGACGGTTCGGCTCTGGAGTGACTGCGCTCGGTGGAGGTCGCCGTGAGGGGAACTGTCGTTGTCTGTCGATCGCACCACCTCGTCGCTGGGCACGGCCTCGTTGCCGAATCCGCCGCGCCCAGCTCTGGCTTTCCGGGTCGGCGTCACAGGTCAGCGTGACCTCGGTCAATTGCCCGAGACCTTGCAGGGTACGATCCGTCTGCAAATTCGCGAGGTGCTCCAGGCGGTCAAGGTGGAGGCCGAGTCCGTCGCACGCGATCCGGCTGCACAGGCGGCCTACCGATTCGAGCCGCCCGCGCCGCTGCGGCCAATACTGCGCGTCATTTCACCGCTCGCCGAGGGTGCGGACCGGCTCGTGGCGTCGATCGCCATGGAGATCGGTTACGAACTCCGCGTCGCCCTGCCCTTTGCTCAAGCGGAATACGAAAAGGATTTCTCGGACTCCGGCAGTCGTGCGGATTTCGATCGCCTGCTGAGCGAGGGTGTGCCGGAAGATCAATCTGCCCTAGCGCTCGATGGCGCGCGCGGGGATTACGAGACGCGCAGTTACGAGGCCGTGGGCCGTCTCGTCGTGCGCAATTGCGATTTGTTGATCGCGGTCTGGAACGGCCGTCCGGCTCGTGGTCGTGGCGGCACCGGGGACGTCGTGCGCTTCGCGGCCCGGTTCGGGCCACCGGTCTGGTGGATCGATGCCACGGGGGCAGTCCCACCCCGGCTCCTGCGATCCGGTTCGGACCTGCGGGCTCCCGACCAAGCTCCGCAGGGTGCGCACGCCGCATCGCGTCTCGCGGATATCGTCCGCTGGATGCTGCTGCCCCCCCGCATACACCGACACGGACACAGCTTGATCGGCCGGCTGGTTCACATGCTGCACGCGCTCGGAAGTCGGTTCCCGGGTTTCATAGGGCGAAGCCTCCACTACAGGCTTGAGCCGTACCACGATCCGCTTCAAATCTACCTTCACGAGGAGCCGCTGCCCGGAAGCCCGTTCTGGCGTCTGTACGATCGGGGATATTGCCTCGTCGGCGGTGCACGGAACGTGCCAGTGCAGCTGCCCGCGTCGACCCCGGTCGGCCCAGCCACTTACTGGGAAGCGTTGTATCGCCCGGCCGACCGGGCCGCGGCTGGTTATGGCGCCCGCTATCGCTCGTCGTATCTCTGGATCTTTGGCCTGGCGAGCTTGGCGGTCGTCTGCGCCGTCGTGTCGCTCGCCCATGAGCCTCTCAAACCGTTGGCGACGCTCGGCGAGGCGGCCCTTCTACTGGTCATCCTGGCGCTGGTGGTGGTGAATGAGCGGCGGAACTGGCACGGCCGCTGGATCGCCTACAGGCTGCTTGCCGAACTGTGCCGCAAGCAAGGGGCTCTCGCCCTGCTCGGCTGGAGCTTGCCGCCCCCTTCGCTGCGCCGCAGCCTACCCGCCGACCCAGCGGAGGGGACGGAGCCGGGTCCGGCCGAGACATGGGTTGGCTGGTACTTCAACGCGGCAGCCCGAGCCTCTCCGCTGCCGACCGGTGGCTTCGGTGAGCCGCAACTGAGCGCCGCGCGCGATTACGTGCGGACCACGCTGATCGAGGAGCAGCGTCTCTATCACCTGGATCGGCGTGTGCGCAGCCAGCGCGTGGGCGCGTGGCTAGTTCGGGCCGGGGAGTACGCGTTCTTCGCAACGCTCGTCTTCGTTTTGGCCAAGCTCCTTCTGCTCTGCCTCACAGGACACCACGGATCAGACGGACTCGAGGGGGATGGCTCCAATGCCCTGCACGCCGTCATCGTCGCCTTGGGGGCGATCGCGGCCGTGCTGCCTGCGGCCTCGGCCGCGTTCGTCGGTATCCGAGCGTATGCCGAGCTGGAGCTCTTGGAGAATCAGTCGGCTCGGATGGCCAGTGTCATGAGCGAGGCAGCCGTTCGGATCAATCGCCTCGACCTCGCGCGGCCGCTCGCCTCGCAAGATCTAGCCGCCGAGGTGTTCGACGTTTCCGCGGACATGCTGCAGGAGGTCGGCGGTTGGGCGGACCTGTTCAGGGTCAAGGCTGTGGAGGCAGGGTAGGTCCCGCACCGCACAGTGACCGCGCGACGCTTGTGGGGTGTTCCTCCAACCCGGAGCTCGACGATCTCCACCTCCTTGCACGCGAGTGCCAAGTTCCTGCCGTGAGGCCGTACGTACATCGATCTGGCGCAGTTTCGGCACCATCCTGCTCTGCGCGCATCTTTACGTCTGTCCCGGGGGGGGGGAGGACGCTAGTGGTCTTTACTAATTTTCACAAGCAGACCGGTCCAATTTCGACGGTTGACGTCAAGACTCAAACCTACGAATGCAGCTGCGCTCCGGCTATTTTAAAAATAAGATTGTCTGTATTTTCCTGAAAAGCAGGAAATAATAAGGAATTTTGGTCGGCAAACGGCTGTGATAAACGAGTCGACTTAGCGGTAATTTAAAGGTTGTTCGAACAATCGGGCGGCACTTCTAGTCGTCTGCTGCTTGCTGACTGTGAGTAATCCTCGTGAGGACGCGGCTGTGGATTTCATGGTTTGGATAAAGGGCTGCCTCTAGCACCGAAATTTCCTAAAGGTATACCTGGTTTCGGAGGTGGCCATGAAAACCAAACTTGCATCCAGCGTAACTGCATTTCTCGTAGCTGTTGTTGCTTTGTGTTTCGAGGTTAAAGCGGAGGATGTGAGTAGCGCGGATGTTGAAAGCATCATTCCTCCAAATGTCGCCGTAGTGAGAGCTCAAAGCAATTATCCCTATCGAGTGCAGATAAAATTTTTTTCAAAATCTTACAATAGGAGTTGGCCTGGCGATAATCAAGCTTATGGCTTGAAAGATAGTGCTCGTCACGTGTTTAGGTTGAGCTGCATTGAAGGAGAAAAGATTTGTTATGGTGCTTGGCCAGATGGAAATACTACTGTGTACTGGGGTGTTGGTAATGATGGTCAAGCTTGTGAGAAATGTTGCTTCCAGTGTGGAAGCGAGCGCTCCTATAATCTAAATTGATAGAGGTTGTGGGTCGTGTTGTTGTGTCTGTCCGCGGTCAGTGCTCATTAAGGGTGCGGACGTTGTTAACGAACTTGGAAAGGCTTAGTCATCGTAGCTTAGGAGCCAAGTGGAGGAAGTCTCCCGGTTCGCTGCGGAGATTGACAGACGTTCCGTCAGGTATTTGCGGTGCCAAGACTCCGATTGGCAAGGCAAATGAGCATTATTTGAATGATACGAAATAATGCCGGCAGAGGCATACCCAGCTTGTAGAATTATTTTCATTCTTTTGATTGAGTATTACAAACGTTAGCGTATGATACCTGATGATCATTATCGAATATTCTGTGACTGCGTTCGCACCGTATGCCACGATTAATTATCAAGATCTGCGATAGCCTATCGCCTGTTGGAGGGTCGGATCGACTATGACGCGGCAAAGTCCCGATGGGTTGGATCATGGATCTGAGCACTATTCCCTCTATCCGTGCCTGTCTCTTTTGCCAGCGGGACATCCGCGATGGGACCATTGCAACATCGCCCCGGGTGACAGCACTGCCAACTACCGGGGGTACAGCGCCCGGTGGATGGTATGGAACGGGAGCCTCTACCTGAAGAGCTTTGGTGGCTACGCGGATGACGGCTTCGGTCGGCTCTCCAGGACGAAGGTGTCACGCCGGCCGATCGGCATGATCGACGTCCATGAGGTCGACACCCCCGTGCCGGCACGATGGATCTCCTGTGATCTCGTGTGCCCGGCCGGACGGGCGCTCAATACCGGCTGGAGCGATTTCATCCCCGAGCGCTTCGTCCTGTTCAGGGTCGTTCGCGGCCTGGTGGTCGCTGAGATGTCCGTGCCGAACATCCACCGCGTCGAGGACGTGCAATTCCGCCATGGAACGTCGCTGCTCGGCGGGCTTGTCGCCCGCGAGGGCCATGCGCCCCCGGAGAGTGCCCCCGCCTCCGTGAAGGGTCTTGCCAGAGCCCTACGCGAGCCTGGAGAGGGCGCCGCCCGCCGGCATCTGGCCGCGATGCTCTGGAGCGCCAGCCGGGCCGATCTCGAGGTTCTGAGTTCGGCCTTGTCCACGTCCCGCGACCCGGACGTCCTGAGGTGGACCGGATACACGTTGGCCGGGATCGGACCGGACGCAGCGGACGCGATTCCCCATGTGATGCGCGTCCTGTCCGCGACCGCCGATCCGGAGATCGCGCAGGCCATGGCTTACGCGCTCGGGGGCATCGGACCGGCGGCGGCCCCTGTCTTCGCGGCCATGATCCCGATCGTCGAGGCCTGCTGCGACGGAAAGGCCGCCGACCAGATCCTGCATTTCGTGGACACGGTGGCATCGGCCGGTCCAGAGATGATCGACGTGCTGATTGCCGGCATGCTGGCCTCCCGGCACCGCAGCGTCCGCGCGAGGATCGCCTGGATTCTCGGCAAGATGGGCCTCGCCGCGGTCCTGCCGCTCTATGCCGCCTTCCTGGCTGCCGACGACGATCAGCAGCGTTCGGCGCTCGCCGAGGCTCTCGGCTGCGTCGGTCCGGGGGCCGGCATCGCGCTGGATGCCCTGCTGGACACGTTGCGGCAGGCGCAGCACGACGATGTCCGCTGGCTCGTGGCCGAAGCCGTGTCGAAGATCGGGTTGCGGTCGCCGGACTCGCTGTCCGCGCTACGCACGGCCTTCCGCGCCGCCACGGACAACCGAGTTCTCAGACTGCTCGCTGATGCGGCGGCAAGTCTCGGGGGCAAAGCCGTCGGCTTCCTCGTCGAGGAACTCGCAGCCGCAGGCAAGGAGGGCAGGATCCAGATCGCACGGGTCCTCGGCGAGATCGGTGCCGAAGCCGCACCGGCTGTCGGCCCGCTCGCCCAGGCCACGACGACTGCAACGAGCCGAACTCTCATCGTGGAGGTGGCCGCATCCTTGAAGAAGATCGGAGCACCGGAGGATGTTCTCTTCACGGCCCGGATCAAGGCGCTTGGGGTCGACCGATACGGACATTGGAGACTGCCAGTTCTCGCAGAAATGCAGGTTGCGCTGGATGACGGCCTGCGACTCCCGGACCAGGACGTCCGGAATCTGGTGGCGTTGCTGGTCGAGGTCGGGGAGAGCCCGATCGGGCGCTGCGTCGCCAAGATGCTGGGAACGGTCGGAAAGGCCGCGGCCGAGCCGCTGCTGATCGCCCTCGACCAAGTGCGGGACCAACGCACACGGGTGGTAATCTTCCACGCTCTGGGGCAGGTCGGCGAACCCGCGGGGTCAGCCTTGGACGACGCGGTCGGGGCACTGTCGGCGGCGGCCGACGACCGCGTGCGTCTGCAGATCATCGACGACCTCGTGCGTCTGGGCCGTCCCGACGAGAGGCATATGGCCACAATCGCCGAGGTACTGGTCCGGTCGTCGTTCCTCCCGGTCTGGTGGCGGCTCGGCCTCGTTCTCGCGGCCTTCGGTGCGCCCGCCGTCGCCACGCTGGTCCGCATCCTGGATCACGCTTCGGACGACGGACTGTGCCGCGCCATGGAGAACGCGCTCATGGAGGCTGCAGCCTCGGACGCCGCGACCGGCGCGGCGTTACTGGCGGCCGTCCGTTGTGCGAAGCGTCCTCGGACGATCAAAGCATTGCAGACCGCCTTAAATAGAGCCGCCCCACGGTAGAGTAGTGGGTAATATCAAATTCTTTGACAAAGACCGAATAAACAGCAGGTCGAACTATGATGGTCTTAAGCCTGAGGTCACACGCATGGCGCCTTTGCTTGCGCATCCGCACGTGCGCGATACATTATTTTGATACCCACGCATTGTCGGTCCAGGCCTCTCCATGTAGATCCGAGGCCAATGCGGCGGTTGTCGCCTGCTGAGCTGCGGATGTATCGAGATCGGAAGTGGCGACGTCTTCTTCCCCCTCCGGGTCGATACGCCCTCGCGAGAAGACCTGCTCCTTGCCGCTGTCGACGAGTTTGGCATCAAGGCTTCGGATCTGCACGTAGGAGATGGATTTATCTTGAGTGTCCTGCCAAGTGGTGGCGCGGAGCGACAGTGCTTCCTGTGCTCCCAACGCAGACAGATAGGGTACCTTACGCGTCACAGACAATCGGATTTCGTCTCGTCCGGCATCCTTGCCCGACGACACGATCGATGCATCCGGAATGGCTTTCTGCATGGCACGGCCGAGGGCGGCAATCAGATCGGCGTCGCTCGGCTTCGCTTTGACCCTGACGAGCTGCGTCTTGTCGGCGACCTGACGGAATTCCGCAGCCGACACTCCGGCGAGATTTTTCACCTTCCCGAGAAACGCTGTAGACCTGCTTGGATCAACGTCGATCGAGATCGATGAACTCCCGGATCGGAGATCGACACAGCCCGGGATCAGACTGGCCGGATCGACACGCGCGCCTTCGGAACGGGCCAACTTGACCAGATCGACCACGTTCGAAAGCTTCGTCGTCACGGATAGGGCGCTCGGATCGACGACAGGCTTGTCGCTCTCGTCCTCGGAAGCCTCGGCTGCCGTCGAATCCGGGGGAGGTGCAGCCGGGTCCTCCTCTGAGAACTCCAGGCCGGTCGCAGAAATCCCGATTGTATGGCCGGGGACCTTCAGAACACCGTTCAGGTCCTGTGAGTCCTTCGATCCGGTCCGCTTGATTGACACGGTGGCTTGGCTGCCCGCCGAGCTCACACCCGCCCCGGAAACGCTTGCGCCGTCGACCTGAAGTGGGATAGCCAGACGGTCGACACGTCGAGATAATGGGCTAGTCGGATAGCAGACATCGATACTTGCGCCCGTGACCTGACTGCCCAAGAAAGTTAATTTTAAGACGCCGTCGATCAGGTACGTTGTCGATCCGTCCAAAGAGCCGTCCGAAAAACTTAGAAACTTCGGCATGGGGCGCGGGGGCTGTGGCTTTTTAGACTTGCTCTGGGCGGCCGCCTGACCACATAGACCGGCGACCAGGGCCATCACCACGATGTATCGCATGTAACCTCCTCAGAGCCTAGGCCTTTATGTCCGGGGCCATCATGCTTGACAAGGCATCTGTCGTCATCCGGCTAGAGACCGTGTAAGATCGCATTTCGTAATGCATCGAACACGTTAGACGATGTGCGAGCGCCGCGTGTCCCGGGCGTAGGGGCCTGTCTGACGCTACCCCGGATCGTCGATGTGGATGGCCGCCGATCTGCGATTGGCCCGTGGCCCGCATCGAGCTCGCCTGCCGTATGCAACCTGCGTAAGCGACACGGAGTGGGCGTGCTCGCGCTACTTCGTCCCCCGCCGGCCACGATCGTGTATCCGTGGCGCTGGTTATAGCGCGGTCCTCACTCTGATCAGCCGAAATCGGCGGCAGGTCGAGTTCGCGACCAAGCGTTACCGCACTCGTTCGATCGTACGCGTCCGGTGAGGGCCGCCTTGTGTGATGGTCGGGTCGGGCTGAGGTCATAGGGGTAATCCTAGGACTTTGAGCATGACGCGGGCGGGCATCGAACTGGTGAGGTCGGAGCGGCGGCGACGCTGGACGCGGGCGGAGAAAGAGCGGCTTGTGGCCGCCTCGTTCGAGCCGGGCGTGTCGGCCTCGGATGTCGTTCGCAAAGCAGGTCTTCACGTCAGCCAGCTGTTTCGGTGGCGCAAGCTGCTCTGCGAGCGTGTCGTGCCCCGCCCACCGGCTCAGACGCGCCTCGCTGGGCACGCCGCGGACGTGGAGAAAGAGTTATTCGACCAGTGGCGGGACGCGCGAGAGTACCCGGCATGAATGAAAAGCCGCCTCCACGGGGCTCAACCCCGCCGGATTAAGGTCGGTGTTAGGCGGGCAGGGCCCGCGGTGGGCCTAGGGCGGTCCAGGGCGGCGGCCGCGCCACGAATGGTAGGCGCTTTCTTGCTACGCCGCGGCGACGGCCGTAGCGGCGGCTTACAGGCCCGCTGCGGGGGTGTAAGAAGGGGCATATGGCTGCCGGCCCTGACCGAGTGGAAAGCCTACGCTGAAGCCCGCGCCAACGATGAACGAGTGGATTGTGAAGGGAAAACTTCCTTCGGTTCAAGGTTTGCGTCTCGCCCCGCTCTTGAGGTCAGATATCAGGCTGTTCAACCACCTCGAAGGCGACCAGCTCTAATTCTAGACCTAGCTCGATCCGCGCCCGCACGTGTGCATGATCGTCGAACTCGGCCGGGTTGTAGCGCCCGGTGCGCCACTTCTGTCGCGCGCCGGCGTGCTTGTATCGAAACGGGACCCAGCCCACCGGCTTAGGCGCCGCGCCCGTCTTCGCGCGCGCCCGTTCGGCCGCCTTGGCGGTGCGGTAGATCTCAGAGTGTAGCTTCGCGGTGTCCTCGTGACTGTCGAGGACAATCCCGATCGCCTCCGGCGTGCCCGGTCCCGACACCCTAGGGCCGCCGTCCGCCTCGATCCATTCGATCGGCCCCAGCCTCAGAGCTTCCAGCACGGCGAGCAGGTCCCCTGGGGCGCTCGGGGCCTCGGGGAACAGATAGGCCGCCGAGACTTCACCAGCGCCGCGCCGCTTGAACACGGCCCGCCGCGGGGCGCGCACGTCCCCCCCGGGTGGGCCCCTTTCCCTGTAAGGTTCTACCCTTATAGGGGTTAGGGCCGACGCGGGGGGCTCGTGCCCCGGGAGTGTGGCCGGTGGGACGGCGAGCCGGGCGGCCTTCCGCGACAGCCCGTGCGCCGCCATAAGATCGGCCTCTCGCGTCAGCACGATTCCGCCTCGGATTAGACCCGCCCAGGCCCCCGGCTTCACCTTTCGCCAACGCACGACTCGATCCAGAGTCAGCGGCAGCGGGAAGTCCGAGATCAGATCCACGAAGCAAGGCCGATCGGCCTCTCGCCGCAGCAGCCGGAACCGACCGATCGCCTGGAGGATCTGCGCCTCGCACCCCTGCCAGCGGAGGACCTCGACCCATGGATCGGGGTGCCGCTCGTGTTCGACCCTCACCGCTGATCCGTCGGCCATTCTCAGGCCGCCCAGCACTCGCGGGTACCACGTCATACGCGCAGGCGGCAGCGGAGGTGGGCATCTCCGGATCGCCGCCCCGAACAGCGCACCAGCCTGCGGCTCGAAGGCGAGCGGCCCTGGCATCTGCCGGCCGATGATGATCGCGCCGCAGTGGTCTTTCCAGCCGTCGAGGCCGGCGAGCGCTCCGAAGTGCAGGATATCGACGTTTCTCGGCAGCCCAGCGGTCTCCAGCTTCCGGCGTAGCTTCTTCGTGCAGATGACGCCGACCTGCCCCGGCGCGGCCATGGCGGCCCGGACTTGAATGTACCGCAGGACGTCGCGGCGCGACCGCTTCGGATCCTCACCTTCGAGCTTCTCGTCGGCCTCGTCTCCGTCCCCACCGCCACCGGACAGCCGCCCATCATCCTCGTCGTCGTCCGCGTCCTCAGTCGTGCCGAGCTTTGTCGCTGTCACCGGCGCGCCGAGGATCTGAGTCACCGTCACACCCTCGCCGAAACGGACCTCGATCTCGGCCGCCTTGTCGACCGGCATTCCGAATAAGGGCTCCAACGCCGCGCCGGGCGGCGCCGTAGCGTCCGAGAACAGAATTGGCGCGCGCCAGCCCTCAGAAAGGCGGCTAAGCGGCCAGAGCGCCAGAACCCGAGCTCCGGTCGCCTCGTCCCGGCCAATTATCAGACGCCCGGATCCAGCGTGCCCCTCTTGGAAGAACCTCTCCATCTCACGCCAAATCATCATAACGTTCTTGGCCGGCCGATTGGCTCGGGCCGCCGCGATCTGAACCAAGCGCTCCCGGGCGGTCATACCCGGCACGATCCTCACGCTGCACAGCGTGAGCTCAAGGCCCTTTCGAGCCGCCTGCGCCATTCGGATGTCGATCCCGGCCTCCTCGAGGACGGATCGTGTCAGCTCTCCGTCGCCTGACGATCTTAGAGCCCTATAGAGCTGGTCATTGTACCCCTTCATCACGGCGGCTTTGTACTTGAACCAACTCTGATCGTTCCCCCTGAACAGCGTCCGATCAGGATCAACAGGCACTCGGCCGAGGGTGACGAAGGCCGCCTCGACCTTGGCTGGATCGACCTCATCGAAGGCGTCGAACGCGACGTCCACTGGTCTACTCGGCAGCGCGTTCGATAGCGGGCTTTCGTCGATGATCAGGAAGTCAGGCGGCGCCATCGACACTGGTCGTGGCGAGAATAGTGACGCGTGCGTGACCAACCACACCTTCGGCTTGGCTGCGCGCTGGCGCTGCGTGCCGCACACTTTGAAGAACTCACATCGAAATTCGCCGTATCTGCAGGTTGCCTCGTAGAGATCAACACCCGCGGTCACTGCGTCGCTATACGCATGGAGATCCCGGCACATGGTCTGCCCTGGCGCTTCCGGGTCCGGCTGCTTACGCCCGCGCCAGATCTCGACGTCTTCAACGAACAGCGTCGGTCGCGCTGTGAGCCGGCTCTTCATCTCCTTCAATCCGTCGTGGTGTGGCCCGGCGTAGACGGTGGTGAGCCCCTCCTCGATCGATTTCTCGATCAGCGCTTCAATCTGGCGGGTCTTGCCGAGTCCGGTCGAGCTTTTGATGACGAAGGCGCGCGGTGTCGGCTTCGGCGGGAGCGGTGCGCCGCGTTGCTTCGCATCCTCCGCCTGCGCCTGCCAGGCTGCGAGTTCGACCCTGTAGGGTAGGACGTATTCCGGCAGGAACGACCCAACCATCTCCCGCAGCCGCACTTCGCCCTCTTCCAGCGATACTCGGCGGTCGGGGTAGGTCGGCTCGACTGGCTCGGCCTCCGGCCCCACCGAGCGCGCGGCGATCGCGGCGGCGATGCTCGCATAGCTGCGCTTGGCCTCGACGCGGAGCCGATCTTTCCCGGTCAAGAACTTGGCCGCGCAACCCTCGGGATGCCGGCGGGCCATCTCCTCGAAGTCTTCGACCGTCAGCCCGTCATGGTAGGCGGCCCAGGCGGCGCGGTGGAACTGCGCCGAGCGGTCGAGACCCGGTCGCCCCTCCGGCACGGCGAGCAACGCCTCGGCGCCCTCGCTCGCCTGTCCCGTAAGCCCCTCCGGGATTTCCGTCTCGACCTTCGGCGGCGCGACGTAGGGGAACGCGGTCCGCATCTCGTCGGTGGACCGGACCGGGCCGTCCAGGGCGAGCGACTTCGTGTCGACCGGAACCCGGCCTCGGGCGCGCTTCGCCTTCGTCGGGTAGTTGACCGTCCCGGCGACCCGGTACGGCTGGGTGATGACGCCCGTGTCGGAGTCGCCGCCCGTTTCGGCCCGCAGCGCGAGCCCGAGTTCCTTCGCTGCCGCCCCGGAGAGGGCCGGGACGAACCCGTACCAGCGGTGGGTGTTGCCGGGCGAGGACTCGACGGCGAAGCTCGGCTCGACAGCTGTGTTGGCGCCCTTCCCCTTATCGGCGTCGTCGTCGACGACCAGCGCGAAGACCGCGACCGTGTCGGCCTCGGTGCCGCGGCCCCTCTCGCCACGGGCGCGTTTCCTAACCGTGCGGGCCTCGACGTAGACGTTGAAGCCAGCGTTCGATTGCCGGACCGCCTCGCCGACCATGTGATCGACGTCGCCAATGGCGAACTGCTCGGTGCGCGAGTCGTTGCGGTCGGGATAGTTCAAGAAGAGCTGCAGCTGGCCGGGATCCTGAAGTCCGGCGGTCGCCGTGGCGGCCAGTGCGTGGAGCCGTTCGAGGAAGGTGCGGACCTGTCCGAGGTCGACCTGCGGCCGTTCAGCCGCCGGCTTTTCCCCAATGTCAGCAAAAGGTTGATCTTGCCGAGCACCCAGTTCGGGGCTATATTCCGAAGCGTCGACCGCTACAGCGACAGATTCGGAGAGCCCGTGGAGCGCCCGCTTTGCGGGCTCTTCCATCGGAAGCTCCTTGATTGAGGAAATCAGGGGCGCCGAAACTGGAGTCGGCGGCCGGGCTACCCGACCGGTTGCTCCTGGAGGATCGACGCCGGCATCATCGGCAGCGCGTTGAACGCCGCGGTCGGCACCAGCCTGCCTTTGAGCTTCTGCTTCTCACGATTGGTGCGAGAGCAGAGCGGGCTGCTGAGCTGCTATTGCGGGGTCTTCACGGCGCTCATGAGCTTACCGTCGCCAGCGACCGACGACTGCGCGTCACAGCACGCGCGGACTTTGCCCGCCGACGCTCCGCAGCGGCTGAAAGCTCCTCGGCCTCAAGGCCGACAGGGTTCTCGCGAGCCGCCTGCCAGTCTCGCTCAGCCGCCACGCTGATCCGTACAGCCGCGCCGAGGTGCATCTCTCTGGGCGCGCGACCGAGCCTCTTCAGCTCGTAATAGGTCGGCGTAGATATAGAATTCCTTCGGCAAAATTCGGGGATTGTGAATGCCGATAACTGGTCGATTGCTTGTCGATTTAGTTTCATAAATCGCTCCAGGGCTAGTTAGTAGCCTCTCGAGCTTACTCGGCGACTGAGCCTAGGCCTATTTCCGCGTATATACGCGCCGATTTAGTTCCGCGTATATACGCGGCAAGGAACCGGCATCGACCGATCACCCCATTCCACACGCGCCTTGAGAAGCCTGAGTTTCGTCCGTTCCACACGGGTCTCGAGACCTTGCGTTAGCCCGCGAATTTTAAGGCCGGCTTTAACCACAGAACTTTCTGTATCATCCTCGGCGATGAAATGGGCAGCAACTGCTCTAGCCCGTGGAAGAATAGCTCTTTCGTCTTTTTCCGGGTAAATGCCGCGCAGCAATCCACAAATATAT
>NZ_VRVG01000096.1:0-20763 GCF_008040085.1 Methylobacterium sp. WL7
TCCTCGGCTTGGGCGGGGGTGTGGCCGGTCACGTGGCGGATCCTTTAGATCACGCCTCCTTGAACCGGTAGCCGACGCCGTACAGCGTCTCGATCATGTCGAAGGCCTGGTCGGTCACCTTGAACTTCTTGCGCAGGCGTTTGATGTGGCTGTCGATGGTGCGGTCGTCGACGTAGACCTGATCGTCGTAGGCGGCATCCATGAGGGCGTTGCGGCTCTTCACGACGCCGGGCCGGTGGGCCAACGCCTGCAGGATCAGGAATTCCGTGACGGTGAGGGTCACCGGCTCGCCCTTCCAGGTGCAGGTGTGCCGCTCCGGATCCATCATCAGCGAGCCGCGCTCCAGCGAGCGGGCCGCGATGTCGGCCTCGCCCCGCGGGGTGGCGCCCGCCGGCTCCTTGGCGAAGCGGCGCAGCACCGCCTTCACGCGCTCCACCAGCAGGCGCTGCGAGAACGGCTTATGGATGAAGTCGTCCGCGCCCATCTTGAGACCGAACAACTCGTCGATCTCCTCGTCCTTCGAGGTCAGGAAGATCACCGGGAGGTCGGATTTCTGCCGCAGGCGGCGGAGAAGCTCCATCCCGTCCATGCGCGGCATCTTGATGTCGAAGATCGCGAGGTCCGGCGGGGAGTGCCGCAGACCGTCGAGGGCGGAGGCGCCATCGGTGTAGGTCTGGATGCGGTAGCCTTCGGTCTCAAGCGCGATCGACACGGAGGTCAGGATATTCCGGTCGTCGTCGACGAGGGCGATGGTTGGCATGCGCGATCCCTGACTGAACGGGCTCAAGCGCGGTCCCGGCTGTTCGCGCGGGCCGCGCTCCATCCCGGCCCCGAGGGGCAGGCGGAAGCGCGCACCGGGCCGGTTTCGGCACCGCCCGGTTCGCGCAACGGGACAGGTGCTTTAGTACGGCCGATCGGAAAAAGCGAGCGGCGGTCATAGCTTGGCCATAAAGGCCGATCTGACGCGGGTCCGGGCGCTCGTGCGCGCAGCGGTGCAGAGCTACGGTGGCGGGCGTGCGGCAGCGGTGAAAAACGAGGGCGACCGGATGGGCGAGACGAGCACCAATGCGTCGGAACAGCGCGAGCCGGCCCGTCCTCTGCCCGCAGGCGAGGCGCCGTTCGACGCGATCGGGTTGTCGCGGATGCTGCTGCGGACCATCCGGTCCGGGGCGCTGGCGACCCTCGATGCGGAGGGAACGCCCTTCGCGTCGCTGGTGACCATCGCCACCGACCAGGACGGCACCCCGCTGATGCTGCTGTCGCGGCTCTCGGCCCACACCCGGAACCTGCTGGCCGATCCGCGCTGCTCGCTGCTGTTCTCGCAGGGCGGCAAGGGCGATCCGTTGGCGCATCCGCGACTCACCGTGGTCGGCACCGCCGTGCAGACCGACGATGCCCGGGCGCGGGCGCGTTTCCTGGCGCGTCATCCGAAAGCCAAGCTGTACGCCGACTTTCCGGATTTCGGGTTCTTCGCGGTGACTGCGAAGTCTGGCCACCTGAACGGCGGTTTCGCGAAGGCCGCGACGTTGATCCGCGAAGAATTGCTCCTCGACCTCACCGGGGCTGAGGCCGTGGTCGCCGGCGAGGCCGGGGCGGTCGAGCACATGAACGCCGACCACGCCGACGCGCTGGCGCTCTACGCCGCGGCGGCGGGTGCGGAGGCGGGGTTGCCGTGGCGTTTGAGCGGGCTCGACCCGGAGGGGCTGGACCTGATGGCCGGCGACCGGACGGCGCGGGTGGTCTTTCCGGAGCGCGTCTCCGACATGGGCGGCCTGCGCAGGCACCTCGTCGCGATGGCGGCGCAGGCGCGCGGCGGGGCCTGAGCGGGCGACATCGGCGGCGGCCAATCACCCCGGGGCATGGCGAAGTGCCGCCCGGTGCACCATATCCGCGCGATGAGCGAGATCCAGACAGACACCTATCCCTTCAGCCTCGATGTGCAGCCGGTCGGCGAGAGCGGCGCGATGTTCCAGTGGAGCATCCGCAAGCACGGCAAGTTGCACCAGCGTTCGGACCGGAAGCATCCCACCGAGTCGAAGGCCCGGACCCACGGCGAGGCCGAGATCGAGCGCCTGATCCGTGATCGCGGCCGCTGACCGCTCGTCATAGCCGCCGGCACCGGCGGAGCATTGCCGACGGGCGGGGGCCGGTTCGATCCGGCTCCCGCTTCGTCGTTCGGGCCGGCCCGATCGCAGCGGGTCGGCCCCCGCGCTTGGCGCGTCTGCGCGGCGCTGCTATCTCGCGCGTGAGCCGACCCATCCGAACACGCCCAGACGTCAGACGGTGCGCGCCGTCGCGCGCCCGAACGGAATGCCGATGACAACCCCGATCGACAACATCCGCAACTTCTCGATCGTCGCGCATATCGACCACGGCAAGTCGACCCTGGCGGACCGGCTGATCCAGGCCACCGGCACCGTGGCGTTGCGCGACATGAGCGAGCAGATGCTCGACTCGATGGATATCGAGAAGGAGCGCGGCATCACCATCAAGGCGCAGACCGTGCGCCTGGAATACCGGGCCGAGGACGGCAAGGATTACATCCTCAACCTGATGGACACGCCCGGCCACGTGGACTTCGCCTACGAGGTGTCGCGCTCGCTGGCCGCCTGCGAGGGCTCGCTGCTGGTGGTGGACGCCTCCCAGGGCGTCGAGGCGCAGACGCTGGCCAACGTCTACCAGGCGCTCGACGCCAACCACGAGATCGTCCCGGTCCTCAACAAGGTCGACCTGCCGGCCGCCGAGCCGGAGCGGGTCAAGGAGCAGATCGAGGAGGTGATCGGCCTCGATGCCTCGAACGCGGTGCCGATCTCGGCCAAGACCGGGCTGAACATCGAGGCGGTGCTCGAGGCGATCGTGACCCGCCTGCCGCCGCCCAAGGGCGACCGGAGCGCGCCGCTCAAGGCGCTGCTGGTGGACAGCTGGTACGACGCCTATCTCGGCGTCGTCGTGCTGGTGCGCATCATCGACGGCGTGCTCAAGAAGGGCATGACCATCCGGATGATGGGCGCGGACGCCGTCCACGGCGTCGACCGGATCGGCGTGTTCCGCCCGAAGATGGCCGAGATCGGCGAGCTCGGCCCCGGCGAGGTCGGCTTCTTCACCGGCTCGATCAAGGAGGTCGCCGACACCCGCGTCGGCGACACGATCACCGAGGACAAGCGCCAGACCACCTCGATGCTGCCGGGCTTCAAGGAAGTCCAGGCGGTGGTGTTCTGTGGGCTGTTCCCGGTGGACGCCGCCGAGTTCGAGAACCTGCGCGCGGCCATGGGCCGGCTCCGGCTCAACGACGCGTCGTTCTCCTACGAGATGGAGAGTTCGGCCGCGCTGGGCTTCGGCTTCCGCTGCGGCTTCCTCGGCCTGCTGCACCTGGAGATCATCCAGGAGCGGCTGGAGCGCGAGTTCAACCTCGACCTGATCTCCACCGCGCCCTCCGTGGTCTACCGGCTGAAGATGCGCGACGGCACGCTCAAGGAGCTGCACAACCCGGCCGACATGCCGGACGTGATGAAGATCGAGCTGATCGAGGAGCCGTGGATCCGCGCCACGATCCTGACGCCGGACGAGTATCTCGGCGGCGTGCTCAAGCTCTGCCAGGACCGCCGCGGCGTCCAGATCGACCTCAACTACGTCGGCAAGCGCGCCATGGTGGTCTACGACCTGCCGCTGAACGAGGTGGTGTTCGATTTCTACGACCGTCTGAAATCGATCTCGAAGGGCTACGCCTCGTTCGACTACCACGTCTCCGACTACCGCGAGGGCGACCTCGTGAAGATGTCGCTGCTGGTCAACGCCGAGCCGGTGGACGCCCTCTCGATGCTGGTCCACCGCACCCGCGCCGAATCGCGCGGCCGGGCCATGTGCGAGAAGCTGAAGGACCTGATCCCGCGGCACCTGTTCCAGATCCCGGTCCAGGCGGCGATCGGCGGCAAGATCATCGCCCGCGAGACGATCAAGGCCCTGTCCAAGGACGTGACCGCCAAGTGCTACGGCGGCGACATCTCGCGCAAGCGCAAGCTGTTGGACAAGCAGAAGGAAGGCAAGAAGAAGATGCGCCAGTTCGGGCGCGTGGAGATCCCGCAGGAGGCGTTTATTGCAGCGCTGAAGATGGATGATTGACGAAAGTTAAAGTCTGAAAGGCGCAGTCCGACAACTACGTAAGGGCGGCTGCGCGTGCGATTCGCATCTGGTCTTTGATCCATTTCCTTGCGGACGGAAGACTCTGGCGAAAATCATCTGCCGCCATAGAGAGCGATTCCCGGGATGTCGCGCGATCCAGATCTTCGGTTGACCAATCATCAAGGAGCCGCTTGGCTAGTGCAAAGCAGGTAGATTTACCCACGCGAAATGCAAGTGTACGCCGAGATGCTTGCAATGCGAGGCTTCGGATCTCATCAAGATCATCAGCGTCTGCAAAATCGTTGATAATTTCATCAGCCATTTTGAAAACAATTGGATAACGACCATTCACGAAAAGAGTTCTCACTTCGTCATGAAATTTAGCAGCTCTCCCACTTAGTCCATGCTCATCAATTGCATCGATTTCGTCCAAAATTTTGATTTCAGGGGCACGCTCAAGGCCGCTTGCTAGGCGGGAAGCGATAGAACCCTCAGGCGCGGTTCTAACGAGTGTCTTTGATGCGCGGGTCGTTACCCGCTTTGAAGGTGGAAGCAGACCATTTGCTTCAGACTCGTCTTGTTCCGACTCGATCGTAGTATTCTCTGGCTCTGACGTGCCTGTAGTATCGCGTAGCGTGCGAAGAGTCGGTTCTGGACTGCGTCTCATGCCATTTGTCGGAACACGCAGCTCATCGAGCAAGTCTTGTAAGGCCAATTGCAAATCATTCAAGTCGTCATTGTTGTCAGGCGACTCGCGACGAATGATATCTTTCACCCAATCGGGCATCAATTCCCGGACAAGATATGCGTAATGGTCAGCTGTCAGCGCTGAACGATCGTGGCGCCACATTAACGAGTCTCGGTACTGACTAGGATAGGCAGCGCCGTCAGGGAGCCAAATCTCCACAGTCAAAACTTTTGAACCGAATGGAATACCAAAAGTCGGCGCTACCGACGACCAGACTTTTTGTGTTCGAAAATCGTAACGCTCTCCGCGGTAGACAAGCGCCAAGAATGTGGTCGAACCAGTTGCTGCATTTACGCGAGCGCTTATGGAATGTCCTGACGTTTCATGCTTTGGGTCGTAAATGTAACGAATCGAAACTGCTGTCGCAGGATCCTTGACGATCTCGTCATTACCAAGCTTTTCCAAAACATCGTCGAGTGTTTTGAGTTCACGAAATCTACCTGTTTCTCCTTTGCCGCCGCCCTTGGTCATGGCGACGTCAATCTTTACTTGTACCCCTAACGAAAAACTGACAAATCGTCGAAATATAGAAGTCGGTATGAAACTCCGATCAACATTTATGCCTTTGCCAATTGGCTCAGCCGTCGTATCGTGCGACGGATCTTGCCCAAGAAGCACAACCTCGGTCCAGTCTTCCGATGTAGATTTTCCATCGTGTATTGCTGCAGCTGTTACGTCGCAGATAGTTTCATAGCTTCCGTCAGGCATCTGCGCAAGGAAACGGACATAAGTACCTTCCTCATCGTCATAACCGATGGTTACCTCGCGGACTAAAGCACCTTTGCACGAACGATAACGAATCCCATGCGGCGATGCGGCGAGACCAGATACTTTAGCTCCTATGCCAAAATTTCCATCGAGAGACATCATTTTATTGACAGAAGAACTGATTTCGGTAGCAACTCTCAGCTCTTTTGCTGACATACCAATACCAGTATTAAAGAAAGTCAATTTATTAACGCCGCCAATCCCGGTGGGATAAATCTGGATTAAGCGCCGACCAATTGGCGCTAGCGCTGCATTCTCATCCGCATTCTTAAAGAATTCACGTATGAGCGTATTGATTGGCGCCTGCTGAATCAGGCGGTTTATCAAAAATTTTCGATCCCCAATACCAAGTTGCTCCGGTCGCATGTCTGCTTCCTATAGTTTGAAACTATCGGTCGGCTCATTCAACGAGCCGAAGCGTCTTTCGAGATCAGATATAGCGTCTTTCAAAGCTTTGCTGATCTTTTTAACATCGGCCTCGGAAAATTCATAAGCTCGACGATTTGACAAATTTCCGAGCTTTCGGATCGCATCGAGCGCCGCCTGCGTCCGTCCTTCCGCAAGTCTCACAAAGCTTGCGCGCTTTTCGTCATCATTCACGCAATTTCTCCTCGTTAAATTCACATATTTTGTGCGGAAATTTTCCGCAAGGACTTGATGAATTTTTCTGTGAAATTCGACACGCGGTGGCGCGCGCGAGCGATCGGCTAGCCAGACTGCGGCTATCGAAACGCATGTTGCAAACTGGGAATTGTCAGAAAGCCTGATGGCTGCGAATAACTAGTGTCTATCTGGTCAGACTATGTATGTACCAGCATAAATAATATTACATAGGTTTGATTTTCAATGCGGGCACTAACAAAATCAATAGAGGGCTGAGCCAGCCCGATAGAATGTCAGAAAATCGTTAAGTAAAACCCTTATAAAATAATTATCTTAGACAAATACTACACCGGCGGCAGCACGTCGATCTGGATGCCCGCATAATACGTGGCCAGGTTCGCGATGTCGGCATCCGACAGCTCCTTGGCGACCACGTTCATGATCTCGTTCTGCCGCTTGCCGTCGCGGTACTCGCTGAGCGCCTTCACCAGGTAGGGTTCGACCTGCCCGGCGAGGTTCGGCGCCTCCGGCAGCTTCGAGAGCCCGTCCATCCCGTGGCAGGTCTGGCAAGCGCTGGCCTTCTTGCGCCCGAGGGCTGCGTCGCCGGCCTGGGCCGAGAGCGGGACGAGCAGAGCGGCGAGAAGGAGAAGCGGGCGGATCATCGGCTGGGCTCGGTAGGCGGTTTCACGAACGGTCAACGGAATAGGCGCAGGTCCCCTCTCCCGTGCGGGAGAGGGACAGGGTGAGGGGTGCGACCTCTCCGGAAAATTCGGGTCCCTCACCCCAACCCTCTCCCGCACGGGAGAGGGGGACTGTCGCGCCTGTTTGCGGCGGTGGCGCCTCTCACGAACAGAGGCGCCAAGTCCCGAAAACCTACTTCTCGTAGGAGATCCGGTAGATCGCCCCGGCGGAATCATCCGAGACCAACAGCGAGCCGTCGAGCATCACCGCCACGTCCACCGGGCGGCCGAGATACTCGCCGTCGCCGGTCAGCCAGCCTTCCGCGAACGGCTTGACCGCGCCGAGCTTCCCGTCCGCCCCCATCGGCGCGAACATCACCCGGGCGCCCACCGGCTCGGTGCGGTTCCAGGAGCCGTGCTCGGCGATGAAGATCCCGCCCTTGTAGGAGGCCGGGAATTGCTTGCCGGTGTAGAAGGTCATGCCGAGATCGGCCGCGTGCGGCGGCAATTCGGCGACCGGGGCGACCGCGTCGGCGGGCGGGGTCTGGTCCTTGTACTCGACGGTGCGGACCGCGCCGCCGCCATACCAGGGGAAGCCAAAGTTCTCGCCCGCCTTCGTGGCGTGGTTCAATTCGCCCGGCGGCTTGTCGTCACCCATGCCATCGACCTGGTTGTCGGTGAACCAGAGCGACTTGTCGGCGGCGAAATCCATGCCCACCGAGTTGCGGATGCCCGTCGCGAAAACCTCGCGGTTCTTGCCGTCGGCATCGATGCGGATGATGCCGCCGATGCCGGCCTTGCGGTACAGGTCCATCTTCTCGGCCGGCGGCACGTTGTAGGGCTGGCCGAGGGCGATGTAGGTCTTGCCGTCCGCACCCACCCGGCAGACCCGGGCGGTGTGATTGAAGCTCTCTTCCCCGGCCGGGATCAGCGCGCCTTCTTTCACCAGGATGCCGGCGGCGACATCCGGATTCTCGTAGAAGAACTCGGCGGCCGGGAAGGCGAGCACCCGGTTCTGCTCCACGATGGTGAGCACGCCGTCCTTCGAGAAGCAGACGCCGTTGGGGATCTTGAACGCGATGCCCGGCGCGAAGGCGCGGACCTCGTCGGCGACCCGGTCCTTGTCGCGGTCGGTCACCGTGTAGACCTTGGTCTTGCGGGTGCCGACGAACAGCACGCCGGCATTGGGGCCGACCGCGATGGCGCGGGCATCCGGCACCACGGCGTAGAGGTCGATCTTGAAGCCCTCGGGCAGCTTGATCTTGGTCAGCGTCTTGCGGATCGCGTCGGCGCGGCGGCCGGTCTGCGGGATCTCGGGGGCGGCCTGGGTGTCGGTGCTGCGGAGGTTCTGCAGCTTCTCCAGGTCGTCGGCCTTGGCCTTGGTCTCGGCCGGCGCCGCACCCTGTGCGAGGGCCGGAGCCACGAGGGCGGGCAGGGCGACGCCCGCCCAGAGCGCGGCGATGAACAGCGATCGCATCGTCTTCAAATCCTCCCGGCCGCCCTTGGGTTCGGACGGTTCCGGATCGGAGATAGACGACGCAAGCGGGCGGGCAAGTTGCGCCGGTGACGCGCGCCCGCAGCTGTCGCGTGTCAGGCGACCTTGCGGGGGACGAGACGCTCGCTGCTCAACGCCGCCTGCACGCCGGATTCGGTGTATTCGGCGTCCTCGTTGACCTGCCAGACATCGTGCCGGCGCCGGCCGCAGAGAATGTTCTCCACGGTCAGCATCGCGGTCATCATCGCGTGGTCCTGGTTGTTGTACTTGTGCATGCCGTTGCGGCCGACGAGGTGCAGGCTCGGGAAGTCCCGCTCCAGCTCGCGCCGCACGGTGACGACGTGGCCGGCATAATCCGCGTCGTAGACCGGATAGGCCTTGGGCTGGCGGACCACGCAGGCATCGACCACGTCGGCCGGGTCGATCAGGCCGATCTGGCCGATCTCGCGCTTGGCGAGCGCCACCAATTCCTCGTCCGAGGCGGTCCAGAGCCCGTCGCCCTCGAAGCAGAAATACTCGAGGCCGAGACACGTATGGTCGTCGTCCGGCACCATCTCGGGCGACCACGAACGGAAGTTCTGGACCCGGCCGACCTGCACGGACGGATCGTGGATGTAGATCCAGTTGTCCGGGAAGTTCTTTTGGGATTTCGCGATGAGGGCGACCGTGAGGAAGTCGCGGTACTTGAGGGACCTCGCGTTGAAGGTGCTGAGCGGGCGCGGGCGGATCGCGTCCACCAGTTCGCGCACCGGCGCCGACGAGATCACGTTCCGGGCCGTGAAGGTCTCGCGGCTGCCGTCGGCGCTGCGGGCCGCCACCGTCCAGATGCCGGTGCCGGCATCGTAGGACAGCGAATCGACGCCGCGGTCGAGGAGCACGCGCCCGCCCTGGGCCTGGACCTTGGCGGCGGCGGCCTCCCACATCATGCCGGGGCCGCGGCGGGGATAGCGGAACGACTCGATCAGCGTCTTGATCACCGGGCCGCCGGCCTTGGGCGCCTTGCGCAGGCCGAGCGAGCGCTTGATGCCGTCGCGGATCGCCGCGCCGAGGTCGAGGCCCTTGATCCGTTGGGCCGCCCAATCGGCCGAGATCGCGTCGCAGGACATGCCCCACACCTTCTCGGTGTAGGTCTTGAAGAAGATCGCGAACAGGCGCTCGCCGAACTGGTTGCGCACCCAGGCGTGGAAGTTCTTCGGGTCGCGCACCGGCCGCATGCGGGCGTACAGGTAGGAGGCCACGCAGGCCGCGCTCGTGAACAGGCCGAGGTTGCGCAGTGCCTCGAACGCCTTGAGCGGATAGGCGTAGTACCGGCCGCGATAGTAGATCCGGGACAGCCGTGGCCGCTCGATGAAGTCGTTGGGCAGGATCTCGTCCCAGAGATCGACCACCGCCTTGGATTTCGAGAAGAACCGGTGTCCGCCGATATCGAACAGGTAGCCGTTGTGCGAGACCGTGCGGGAGATGCCGCCGACCTGCGCCGGATCCCGCTCCAGCACGGTGACCGACCGCCCCTGCTTCGACAGCAGGTAAGCGGCCGTAAGACCCGCCGGCCCCGCGCCGATCACCAGCGTCTCGGTGTGGTGGCTCATCCCCTGCTCCGGCTGCCGTCCCGGCCGGATCGCGGACCGGCTCGCGCGGAGATTGCGGAGGGATGGTTAAGGAACCGCCTCACGGTCGATTGACCGGCCATTAAGCCCGGACGCGCACCATGGCTCCCGCGCTCGCTTTCGGCGCATTCGGAAACCTGAACCGATGCCGCCCGCGGCCGCCGCTTCGCCGGCACGGATCGATCCGCGTACGTTCCTGTGGCTGCTCGTCGTCCTGTCGCTCGCGACGCTGAACGCGCCGCAGGACGTGTGGGACACGATCCGGCACCTGCGTGTGCCCGACACCGACGACGCGATGCGGCTTGTCGAAGTGCGCGACCTGCTGGCCGGCCAGGGCTGGTACGACAACACCCAGTACCGCTTCCTGGGGCCGGACGGCGTGGCGAGCCACTGGTCACGCCTCGTGGACGCGCCGATCGCGGGCCTGATCTGGGCGTTGACGCCCCTGGCCGGGCCCGACCTCGCCACAGGTCTGGCGGCGGCGATCTGGCCGATGCTGCTGTTCGGGCTGTTCTGCACCCTGCTGTACCGGGGCGTGAACGCGCATTTCGGGGGCCGAGCGGCGATCCTGGCGGTGCTTGCGGCGACCCAGACCTTCGGGATCGCGATCCAGTTCCAGGCGGGCCGGGTCGATCACCACAACGTCCAGATCCTGGCGATCCTGGGCCTCGCGTTCTGCGTGATCCGCGGCGGCTTCCGCGCCGGGGTCGTCGGCGGCGGGCTGGCGGCCCTGTCGCTGGCGGTGGGCCTCGAAGGCCTGCCCTATCTCGCCCTCGGCGCGCTCTATCTTGCCGGCGACTGGTGCCGGCGCGGCGGCGCCGCCCTCCCCTGCCTCGCAGGCTTCGGGCTCGGCCTCGGCCTGGCAGCGCCGCTCCTGTTCGCCGCGCAGACGGCCCCTGGCCTCTGGACCGCCACGCGCTGCGACGCCCTCTCCCCGCCCTGGCTGTGGCTGGCGACCGGTGGGCTCGTCCTCGGCGCCGCAGCCGTCGTCCTGGACTGGTCCCGCGCCACGGGCCGCACGCGCCTCACCCTGGCCATCGCCTGCGGCGTCGTCCTGCTGGGAGGGTTCGCCCGCGCCTTTCCGGTCTGCCTCGACGGACCGTTCCCCGGGATGACGCCCCTGGTCCGGGACCATTGGCTGCTCACGGTCAACGAGATGGCGTCGGTGCGGAAATCCGTGGCCCAGGGGCGCTGGGAGATGCTCGTCTTCTACCCGGTCGTCCTCCTCGCGACTCTGGCCGCGAGCGGGATGGCGTGGCGCGGTCCGCAGCGGCGGGCCTGGTCGGTCGCCGCGCTGTTCCTCTGGCCCGGGCTGATCCTCGGGATGTTTCAGTTCCGCGGGCTCTACATCGCCTCCGGCTTCGTGCCGCTGGTGGCGGGGCCGGTGATCGACCGGGCGCTGACGCTGGCCGCCCGGGCCGCCCCCCGCCGCTGGGCGGCCGCCGCGCTCGGCGGCGGCCTCATCAGCACCCTCTGGTTGGCGCCCGCGGCGCTGGCCGGATGGCTCGGCGGCGAAGCCCGGACCGGGTCCGATCCGGCCGCCGCCTTCGCGTGCCAAGGCGACGCCGCCGTCCGGCCCCTGGCGGCGCTCCCCGCCGGGACGGTGCTGGCGCCGATCGCGCTGGGACCGTCGATCCTGCTGCGCACGCCGCACACCATCGTGGCCGCGCCCTATCACCGGGCGATTCCGGGCCTGACTGCAGCGATCGAGGGACTTGGCGGCACCGAGGCGGATCTCGGCCGCGTGCTCGACGCCTTCCGGGTCCGCTACGTGGTGGCCTGCCCGGCCCGGCCGGCCGACGACCTTCAGGCCGAGCCGGCCTTCGCGACCCGGCTCGCCCGCGGGGAGGTTCAGTCCGACCGGCTGGAGCCCGTCGCGCTGCCGGGCCCGCTGAAGGTTTGGCGAGTTGTTCGTTAGGCCGTCATAGCAGCCGGCGATCGAGACGGATGATCCGGCAGGCATCGCCGGCCTTCGCGGCCTTCTCGTGCGGCGCGCGGATCAGCAGCGCCTCGGCGCGGCCGAGCACGGCCAGCATGGAGGAATCCTGGCGCTTCTCCGGATCCGCCACCGGCAGGCGGCCGGGTTCGAGCGCGAGGGTGGCGCGCATGTAGTCGGCGCGGCCGTCGTTGGCCGGCAGATCGCGAGCGAGCGTGGCCAGCTCGCTCCGGTCGGCGCCCGCCTGCGGGTCGCCCTGCAGGGCCCGGATCGCCGGCACCACGAACAGCAGCCCGCAGACGATCGACGAGACCGGATTCCCGGGCAGGCCGATCACCAGCATGTCGCCCAGCCGCCCGTGCATCAGCGGCTTCCCGGGCCGGAGCGCCACCCGCCAGAAGCCGAGTTCCAGCCCCTCCCGGGCGAGCGCGGCCTGGACGAGGTCGTGGTCGCCGACGGATGCGCCGCCGAGCGTGATCAGCAGGTCGGCCCCGGCCTCGCGGGCGCGCCGGAACGCGTCCTCGAGGGCGCCGTGGTCGTCGGCGGCGATGCCGAGGTCGATAATCTCGGCGCCGGCCTCGGCGGAGAGGGCGGCAAGCGCGAGGCTGTTCGAGGCGACGATCTGGTCCCAGGCCGGCACGGCGCCGGGCTCCACAAGCTCGTCGCCGGTGGCGAGGATCGCCACGCGCGGCCGGCGCCGGACCGAGAGTTCGGGATGGCCGGCCGCCGCGGCCAGCGCCAGGCGCCGCGCATCGAGAGTCATGCCGGCGACCAGCAGGGTCTCGCCGGCGGTGAAATCGAGGCCGGCCCGGCGGATGAAGCGGCTCTGTTCGACCGCCTCCATCACGCGGACGGATTCGCCCTCGGCTTCCGCGTCCTCCTGGATCAGGATCGCGTCGGCACCCTCCGGCACGGGGGCGCCGGTGAAGATCCGCACCGCCTCGCCGGGGCCGATGCGTCCCGGGAAGCCGTGGCCGGCCGCGCTGGTCCCGATCGATCTCAGGCTGGCGCCCACCACGGACGCATCGGCGAAGCGGACCGCGTAGCCGTCCATGGCGGAGGCCGGGAACGGCGGCTGCGTCCGGGAGGCGGCGACATCGGCCGCCAGCGTTCGCCCCGCGGCCCGGGCCAGCGGAACCGTCTCCGCCTCGACCGGCGCGGGGATGCTCGCGAGCACCCGTCCCAGCGCCTCGGCGACCGGGATCAGCCCGGTGCTCATGCGTCGGGCGCCCGGTAGGCACCGGAGCGGCCGCCATCCTTGGCGATGAGGCGGATGCCCTCGATCCGCATGCCGCGATCCACCGCCTTCACCATGTCGTAGACCGTCAGGCAGGCCACGGAGACCGCGGTCAGCGCCTCCATCTCGACCCCGGTCGGGCCCTGGACCCGCACCTCGGCGGCGATGCGCAGGCCCGGCAGCGCGTCGTCCAGCTCGCACTCCACCCGCACCTTCGACAGCAGCAGCGGATGGCAGAGCGGGATCAGCTCGTGGGTCCGCTTGGCGGCCATGATCCCGGCGAGCCGCGCGGTGCCGACCACGTCGCCCTTCTTGGCGTCGCCCTCGCGGATCAGCGCCAGGGTCTCGGGCCGCATCACCACGTTGCCCTCGGCCCGGGCGGTGCGGTCTGTGGCGGGCTTGTCGGTGACATCGACCATGTTGGCCGCGCCGCTGGTGTCGAGATGGGTGAGCGTCGAACCCGGTTCCATGCTCACCCCTTCTTCTTGTCGTCTTGCTTCTTGGCCTTGCCGGCCCTGGCGTCCGGCTCCGGCCCGTCGCCCTCACCGAACAGCAGTTCCCGGGTCGCCCGCGTGACGTCCGCCTGGCGCATCAGGCTCTCGCCGACCAGCACCACGCCCAGGCCGTGCTCCCTGAGCCGCTTCACGTCGGCATGGCCGCCGATGCCGCTCTCGGCCACGGCGATCCGGTCCGCCGGGATGCCCGGGGCGAGTCGGATCGCGGTCTCGAACGAGACCTCGAAGGTCTTGAGGTTGCGGTTGTTGATCCCGATCAGGGCCGTGCCGAGCGGCACCGCCCGGTTCAACTCGGCCTCGTCGTGGACCTCGACCAGCACGTCCATGCCGAGCTCGTGCGCGGTGGCGACCAGGGCCTGCGCCTCGTCGTCGTCCAGGCAGGCCATGATGGCGAGGATGCAATCGGCACCCCAGGCCCGGGCCTCGTAGACCTGGTAGGGCTCGAACAAAAAGTCCTTGCGCAGGACCGGGAGCCCGCAGGCCGCCCGCGCCTCGGTGAGGTATTCCGGACGCCCCTGGAACGACGGCTCGTCGGTGAGCACCGACAGGCAGGTGGCACCGCCGGCCTCGTAGGCCGCCGCCAGCGTCGCGGGCGCGAAATCCTCGCGGATCAGACCCTTCGACGGGGAGGCCTTCTTCACCTCCGCGATCAGGGCCGGGCGCCCGGCATCGAGATGGGTCCGAATCGCCGCCGCGAAGCCGCGCACCGGCTCAGCCTGGGCCGCCCGCCGCTCGAGCTTGGCCAGCGGCACCCGCAGCTTCGCCTCGGCGATCTCGCGGCGCTTGTAGGCCTCGATCCGGGCCAGCACGTTGGGCCGCTCGTTCGGCGCCTCGGCAGAACCCTCATGGGTCACCGATCCCTGCGTGAGCGTGCTCATCGGCGCTCCTCCCCGTTCGAGCGATCGTTCGAGGCCCGGACCAGGCGGGCGAGGGTGTCCCGCGCCGCCCCGGAATCGACGGCATCCTGCGTCTGCGCGAGCCCGTCCGCCAGGGTCGGAACCGCCCCCGCGACGACGAGGGCCGCGCCTGCATTGAGAACGGCGATGTCCCGGTAGGCGTTGCGTGCGCCGGCCAGGACGGCTTCGAGGGCCCGGGCGTTGTCGGCAGGATCGCCGCCGCGCAGCTCTTCCGGCGCCCGCAGCGTGAGGCCGAATTCCCGCGGATCGATGGTGAACCGGGACAGACGGCCGTCGTCCAGGGCGACCACGCGGGTCGGCCCGGTGACGGTGATCTCGTCCAGGCCGTCGGAGCCGTGGACGGTCCAGACCCGGCGGCTGCCGAGTTCGGCGAGCACCTTCGTCAGCGGTTCGGCCAGCGCCTCCTGGGCGACGCCGAACAGCTGGTAGGCGACGCCGGCCGGATTGCAGAGCGGGCCCAGCAGATTGAAAATCGTCCGCACCGGCAGTTCGGAGCGTACTGCTGCGACGTGGCGCATGGCGCCGTGATGGGCCTGGGCGAACAGGAAGCACAGGTTGGCCTCGGCGAGGCACCGGGCCTGCCCTTCGGCATCGAGCCCGAGCTTGACGCCCAAAGCCGCCAGCACGTCGGCGGCCCCCGAACGCGAGGTCGCGGCGCGGTTCCCGTGCTTGGCCACCGGCACGCCGCAGGCGGCGACCAGGATGGCGGCGAGCGTCGAGACGTTCACGCTGCCGGAATGATCGCCGCCGGTGCCGACCACGTCGACGGCGCCTGCGGGCGCATCGATCCGGGTCATGCGGGCGCGCATCGCCTCGGCGGCGCCGACGATCTCCTCGACGGTCTCGCCGCGCACCTTCAGTGCGGCCAGGAAGGCGCCGGCCTGGACGGGTGTGACCTCGCCCGACAACAGGTCGTCGAAGGCCGCGCGTGCCTCGGCGCGGTCGAGGGCCAGGCCCCCGGCGACCTTGGCGAGATGGGGTCTGAAGCTGTCCATGCGCTCTGTCGGAAGGCCGCCCCGGCCGTCCGGCGTCAATGCACGTCGGCGCGGGTCCTGTCACGCGCCGCGTTCCAGGCGGCGGCCAGATCCAGGAAGTTCTTCACGATCTCCGTACCGTGCTGCGACCGGATGCTCTCGGGGTGGAACTGCACCCCGTGGAGGGGCCGCTCGGCGTGCTCCAGCCCCATGATCAGGCCGTCGGCCTCGGCCGTGACCCGCAACGTGTCCGGGCAGCTGGCCCGGTCGACGATCAGGGAGTGGTAGCGGGTCGCCTCGAAGCTGTCGTTCAGGCCCCGGAACAGGCCGCTGGCGCCATGCCGGATGGTCGAGACCTTGCCGTGCAGCGGTAGCGGCGCCCGGATCACGTCGCCGCCGAAGGCCTGGCCGATCGCCTGGAGCCCGAGGCAGACGCCGAAGATCGGGATCTCATCGGAGAGATCGCGCACGACGTCGAGGCAGATACCCGCCTCATTGGGGGTGCAGGGTCCGGGCGAGAGCACGATCGCGTCCGGCGCCTTGGCCCGGATGTCGGCGACGCTCAGCGCATCGTTGCGGGCGACCTCGACGGCGCCGCAGAGCGGGCCGATCAGGTGGACGAGATTCCAGGTGAAGGAATCGTAGTTGTCGATGACGAGAACGTTGGACATCGCGGAGGCACGCTCGGGCATGACCGCGATGTGACGACTCGCAACCCTCCGGTCAACCGGTGGCTACTGTCCCCGCTTGGCCTGCGCCGCGAACCGCACCGCCTCCTCGGCGGCCCGGAACAGCGCCTTGGCCTTGTTGACGCATTCCTGCTGCTCGGAGGCCGGATCGGAATCGTAGACGATGCCGGCGCCGGCCTGGACGTGCATGCGCCCGTCCTTCACAATCGCCGTACGCAGGACGATGCAGGTGTCCATCTCGCCGCGGGCGCCGAAATAGCCGATGCAGCCGGCGTAGGGCCCGCGCTTCTCGCGTTCCAGCTCGTCGATGATCTCCATGGCCCGCACCTTCGGGGCGCCCGAGACCGTGCCGGCCGGGAAGCCCGCCGCAAGGGCATCGAGCGGATCGTGGCGCGGATCGAGGTCGCCCTCGACGTTCGACACGATGTGCATGACCTGGCTGTAGCGCTCGATGAAGAACGAATCTGTGACCCGCACGGTGCCGATCTTCGAGACCCGGCCGGCATCGTTGCGACCGAGATCGAGCAGCATCAGGTGCTCGGCGCATTCCTTGGGGTCGGCCAGCAATTCGGCGGCGAGCGCCGCGTCCTCGGCCGGGGTCGCGCCGCGGCGGCGCGTGCCGGCGATGGGACGCACCGTGACGATCCCGTCGCGC
The DNA here is from genome assembly GCF_008040085.1 of Methylobacterium sp. WL7. Lineage (NCBI taxonomy): Bacteria > Pseudomonadati > Pseudomonadota > Alphaproteobacteria > Hyphomicrobiales > Methylobacteriaceae > Methylobacterium > Methylobacterium sp. WL7. The sequence continues at coordinate 16,944 of NZ_VRVG01000096.1, forward strand.
ACGCGCACCAGGATCTCGGGCGACGAGCAGACGATCTGGAAAGCCTCGAAGTCGAGGTAGCAGAGGAACGGGGCGGGGTTGGTCCGCCGCAGCGACCGGTACAGGCTGTAGGCCGGCAGCGTGAACGGCGCCGAGAAGCGCTGGGACAGCACCACCTGGAACACGTCGCCGGCGACGATGTATTCCTTGGCCTTCGCGACCATGCCGGCGAAGGCCTCGGGCGAGGTGTTCGAGACCGGCTCGGGATGCGCCACCGTGGACAGGTCCACCCGGGCATCCACCGGCAGCGGTCCTTCGAGGGCGTCCGCCACCCGGTCGAGGCGCGCGAGCGCGGCCTCGTAGGCGGCGCGGGCGGTGACGCCGGGCGAAGGCCGCACCGGCGAGATCACGGTGATCTGGTCGCGGATCGAATCGAACACGACCATGACGCGCGGGCGCATCAGGATCGCGTCCGGCACGCCCAGGGGATCCGGGTTCGGCTCGGGCAGCCGCTCCATGGCGCGGACCATGTCGTAGCCGAGATAGCCGAATAGGCCGGCGGCCATGGGAGGCAGGTCCTGCCCGCCGGATTCGCCGATCGCGCTCTCGGCGATCAGTGCCCGCAGGCTGGCGAGCGGCGCCCGGTCGTCCGGCTCGAAGGCGTCGAGATCGGCCCCGCGGGCGATGGCGGGGGCGCCGTCGCGGCAGCGCCAGATCAGGTCCGGATCGAGACCGATCATCGAGTAGCGGCCGCGCACCGCGCCGCCCTCCACCGATTCGAGCAGGAACGCCGGCCCGGCATGCCGGGCGCGCAGCTTGAGGAACGCCGCCACCGGCGTCTCGAGGTCGGCGACCAGGCTGAGTTCGACGAGGCTCGGCTGCCCGGCCTCGTAGCGTCCGGCGAAGGCCGCGTAGTCAGGCGCCTCGGCCATGGCCCTCAATACTCTCCGCCGATGGCCCGGCGCAGAGCCGCCTGATCGATCTTCACGCCCGCGTTCTTCTGGACCTCGGAGATGTACTGGGACAGCACGTCGTCGGCCAGCGCCGCCTGGAAGTTCTTGGTGATGGCCTTGTCGCCCTGGGTGTCGGCAACAAAGGCTGGCATCGTCGCCGCCGTGACCTTAAACACCGCGCGCGCATCGCCCGCGGCCGCGGTGCCGGCCTTGCCGACCGGCGTCGCGAAGATCAGGTTCACGTCGTCGGCGGTGAGCATGTCCTTGGCCTGGTTGCGGGCGAGGTCCTGCGCCTCCTGCGTGTTGACGCCGACCTCCTGGGCGACCGCCTCGATGGTCGCGCCGCCGTTGAGCTTCTCCGCCAGCTCCCGGCCCTTGGCCTGGAGCCGCTTGGCGATCTCGGCGGTGGTCCACCCGGCCTTCACGCCGTCCCGGACCTCGTCCAGCGGCTTGTCGTGCGCGGCGTCGATTCCGGTCACGTCGTACCAGACGTAGCCGCCGGACTTGGTGCGCAGCGGCTCGTTGTCGCCGCCGATCTCGGCCCGGAACAGGGCCGGCAGGGTGGTGTCCGGATCGGGGATGTCGGCGACGCGCTGGCCGTCCGGGCCCTTGCCCTGGGGATCCACCGCCTTGACGGTCACGAGCTTCAGCCCGCGCTCGGCGGCGATGTCGGCGAGCGGCTTGGCGCTGGCGCGCTGGTCCTCGATGGCGTCCCGGGTCGTCTCCATGGCGTCCCGGGCACGGCTGAGCGCCAGGCCCTTGCGGATCTCGCCCTCGACCTCGGCGAACGGCTTGACCGTGCCGGGCTCGATCTTGGTCACCCGCAGCAGCACGGTGCCGAAGCGGCCCTGGACCGGCTGGCTCACGCCGCCCTCGGGCAGCGCGAAGGCGGCATCCGCCACCACCTTGTCGAACAATTCGGCCTTGGTCAGCGTGCCGAGCGTCAAGTCGGTGCCGCCGGTGCTGCGCTCTTCGGCGACGGCCTCAAAAGTCTTCGCGCCGTCCTCGATCGCCTTGCGGGCGGTCTCCGCCGCGGTGGCATCCGGGAACACGACCTGCTGGATGGTGCGCTTCTCCGGGCTGCCGTAGCGGCCCTTGTTCAGCTCGTAGGCGGCCTTGGCGTCCGCATCGGTGATCGCGTCGGGCTTGGCCATCGCCTCGGGATCGACCACCAGCAGGGTCGCGGTCCGGAATTCCGGCGCCCGGAAGCCGGACTTGTTGGCCTCATACCAGGCCTTCAATGCGTCCTCGGTCGGGGCCGGGATCTCTCCGGCCACGGACGGGGTCAGCATCAGGTAGGCCGCCGCGCGGCGCTCGGTGGTGTAGCGATGGACCGCCTCGCGCATCGCCGCCGGCACGTGCAGGTCGGACGACACGGCCTCGGCGAGCTGCAGCCGCGCGATCACGGAGCGCTGCTCGCGCACGAACAGGCCCTCGTTCAGGCCCGCCCGCTGGAGGGTCTGATAGAACAGCTGCGGATCGAACTGCCCTTGCGCGTTCTGGAAGCTCTTCTCGTCGTGGATCGCCCGGATCACCGAGGCGTCCGGCACGCCGAGGCCGAGATCGTGCGTCTTCTGGTCGAGGGCCGCCTCGGTGATCAGCTGCGACATCACCGTCCGGTCGAGCCCGAGCATGCGGGCTTGGTCGGGCGTGAGCGCGCGCTTCAGCTGCGTCTGATAGCGCTGCAGCTGGTTCTGGTAGGCCTGGCGCACCTGCTCAGCGGTGATCGGCGTGCTGCCCACCGTCGCGACGTTGCTGCTGGAGCCGCCGCGGAAGAATTCCTCCACGCCGAAGATCCCGACGCCCGCGATCAGCAGGGTGAAGATGATCGTCAAGACGATCTTGCCGAGCCAATGCTGGCTGGCGTTGCGGATGCCCTGAAGCATGGTCTGTGATCGGATACCTTCGGCCGTCGACCCGTCGCCGGGCCGGTGCCATCCCTGAAAGCCGACCGCGATAGACCATTCGCGCCCACAGGCAAAGGCTCACCCATTCGGACGGTTTGCGCGCCCAAGCTCGCTCTGGTAGGCCCCGCCGACCCCGGAATACCGTGGCGGCGCGGAGACGAGGCGAGGGCTAGGGATGTCGCAGACGGGGCGGAAACCGCTGGTCGCCGGCAACTGGAAGATGAACGGGACCCGGGCTTCGATCAAAGTGGTCGAGGCGATCCGGGACGGTCTCACGCCGGACCTGGCATCCCGCGTCGAGGTGCTGATCTGCCCGCCCGCGACGCTGATCGGCTCCTGCGTGGCCGCGGCCGCCGGCTCGCCGATCGTCATCGGCGGCCAGAACCTGCACGCCCGGCCGAGCGGCGCCTTCACGGGATCGATCTCGGCGGAGATGCTGGCCGACCTCGGCGCGAAATACGTGATCGTCGGCCATTCCGAGCGCCGGGCCTACCATCACGAGACGGATGACGGCGTCCACGCAAAGGCGCTCGGCGCCCGCCGCGCCGGCTTGAGCGGCATCATCTGCGTCGGCGAGACCATCGAGGAGCGCGAGCAGGGCCGCGCCCTCGATATCGTGCGTGCGCAGCTCGCCATCGGCCTGCCCAAGGGCGCCACCGCGGCCGATACAGTGATCGCCTACGAGCCGGTCTGGGCGATCGGCTCCGGCCGGACCCCGACGCCCCGCGACATCGCCGAGGTCCACGCGTCCCTGCGGGAGATGCTGGACAAGCTCGTCGGCGACGAAGCGCACCGGATCCGCATCCTCTACGGCGGCTCCGTGAAGCCCAGCAACGCCCGCGAGCTGATGGCGGTGGAGAACGTCGACGGCGCCCTGGTCGGCGGCGCGAGCCTCGTGGCCGAGGACTTCCTGGGGATCTGCGCCGCCTACGCGTGAGGCGCGGGCGGGGTCTCGGGCGGGAGTCTCGGGCAGGGTCTCGG